>RFGD01000297.1 GCA_003696705.1 Alphaproteobacteria bacterium
CCCCTTGCTATTCATGCTTAATTCTTTTAATCCTAACGAGTTTAATTTATTTATGAGTGTTTTCATATATTCCCTCTTTTTTGTTTAATTATCGGCACATGATTAGAAAACTTTAGACTTTTTTTTGCTGCTATTCATGACTTGCCACTCTTTTCTATTATTGAATCTAAACTTATATTTGAAGTCAACAAACACAACATTGCTATCGTCCGGCATCTCCTCAAACAATTCAAATAATTTATTTTTGGATAGTTGAAGTTTTCTGCCATCTTCTAGCCTAATGATGTATTTTAACCCAACAGTTGTCATGCCAATAACTTCTGCCTCAATGCCATTAGTTTTGTGTATAAGTTTCATTTTTTGCCTCCTCTGTTTGCTTTTAGTAATTGCACAATAGATGCCAAAGGAAATGGCAATAGATTTCAGCTCACAAGTAAAAGATGTAGAAGTTTTGGCCACCTTTTGAATCAAAAAGAGAAAGCGCATTCCTAAGGTCTTGGAAATAATGAAAAGTGTGAAAATTGTTAAAATTGTGGTCAATGGCTAACAAGTATAAGTAGGATATCTCGTATTGACACATGTAAGCTGATGAGGTATCATAATAGGAGCCAGACCGTGAAATAATGCGGCGATGACGATCGTGAGAGCCGAGAGAGGACGGGGCCAACTCGGGGCACAAAACCTGAGCCATAACAACGTCTACTAGGTTAAACGAAGACCAGAAGAACCTAGCGGAAGGCTGGCAAAGCAACTCTAAAACGTAGGAGTTGTACCATAGAGAAAAGCGAAACTCAAAATAAACTTTTCTCACTTTAATCAACTACTTACTCTATATTAGAGATAAGCATAACTGTATTCAAAGGATGCCATGGAGACGGCTTTGATGCATCATGGAGCTTATGTGCAAGTGCTCGCGGCCCTCAAAGGAAAGCCGCGAGCTTTAAGAGTTGTAGCATGGTGATACAAAAGAGTAGTGCTTTTGGGTATTTTGTTTTGGAGTTATATTGTGAATTTGTGAGGTGTTGAGTATATAACCACACAAAACACCAATGATTCCAACTACTTACATAACTCCAATATCCTCAAAGTATAACTCTGTTGGTGGCCATACATATCGATAGTAATTCTATAGAGTTAACTCCATGTATATCGGATTGATAAGCCCCTCGGGGTATATATGTCGGAGTGTTCCCCCTCGGGCTTGTGTGTGCCCTCGGGGGTGGCAACTCCATAGATTAATATATATATAGTATTTAGATTGAGGATATATATTCCTAAGGCTATGAGTATGCAGTTGAGGGGGGTAGGGAGGAAAATGTAACGATTCAGGAATTGCATATAACACACTACAAAAATGACTAAAAAACTTTACACCTCACATTTCC
>RFGD01000298.1 GCA_003696705.1 Alphaproteobacteria bacterium
CCCCGCGGCCCGACGGTGATGCGCCAGGGCAGGCCGATCAGATCCATCGTGGCGAACTTGGCGCCCGCGCGCTCTTCGGTGTCGTCGTAAAGCGGCTCGAGCCCGCGCGCCACCAGCGCCGCATAGATCGCGTCGCAGGCGGCATCGGCCGCGCCGTCGCCCTGGCGGAGGTTGACGATGCCGACATGGAAGGGCGTGACGCCTTCGGGCCAGATGATCCCTCGGTCGTCATGGCTGGCCTCGATGATGGCCCCGACGAGCCGGCTCACGCCGATCCCGTGCGAGCCCATGTGCACCGGGACACGTTCGCCGTTCTCGTTGACGACGGTGGCATTCATCGGCTCGGAATACTTGGTGCCGAAGTAGAAGATCTGCCCCACCTCGATGGCCCGCGATCGGGCCCGTCGGGCTTCGGGAACCTTTGCGAACTCGGCCTCGTCATGGGTTTCGTCCGTGCGGGCATAGGGCGTCGTCCATTGGCGGACGATGGCCTCGACCTCTTCCCGGTCGTCGTAGTTGACGTGCCGTTCGCCGAACTCGAGGTCCAGAATGGCATTGTCGTAGAAGACCTCGGATTCGCCCGTTTCGGCAAGGACAAGGAATTCGTGGGTGTTGTCGCCGCCGATCGGGCCGGACGCGGCGCGCATCGGAATGGCCTTCAGCCCCATGCGCTCGTAGGTGCGCAGATAGCTGACCATGTGCCGGTTGTAGGCGTGGATGGCGCTTTCGCGGTCGATGTCGAAGTTGTAGCCGTCCTTCATGTAGAACTCGCGCCCGCGCATGACGCCGAAGCGGGGCCGGATCTCGTCCCGGAACTTCCACTGGATGTGATAGAGCGTCAGGGGCAGGTCGCGATAGGAATTCACGTGCGACCGGAAGATGTCGGTGATCATCTCCTCGTTCGTGGGACCGTAGACAAGCTCGCGATCATGGCGGTCGCGAATGCGCAGCATCTCGGGACCGTAGGCGTCGTAGCGCCCCGATTCCTTCCAGAGCTCGGCCGGCTGAAGCGTCGGCATCAGCATCGGAATGTGGCCGGCGCGCTGTTGTTCTTCGTGCACGATCGCCTCGATCCGCTTCAGCACGCGGTAGCCCAGCGGCAGCCACGAATAGATCCCGGCAGCCGCCTGCTTGATCATCCCGGCGCGCAGCATGTAGCGATGCGAGACGATCTGCGCCTCGGCGGGGTTTTCCTTGAGAACCGGCAGGAAGTAGCGGGACAGACGCATCGAACTGAGGCTCCGTTTCACGTGGATGACGGCCATCGTCTATGCCATCGGGCGTGTGCCGGCAAGCTCGGGACGCGCGCGTGCAGGCGCGTGCGCTCAGACCATCTCGACCTCTGGCGTGCAGCCCAGCGCCTTGGCGAGCGCGCCAAGGCGCGCCTCGGCCACCTCGCCGTAAAGATCGGCCGCCCTGCGCGGAAGCTGAAAGACGAGGACCTTCTTTCGCGGGTGCAGGCGAAGCGCGCCCAGCATCTCGGCGTTCTGCGCCGAGAACATCGCCCCGAAACGCATCGCCTTGCCCAGAACCTCGGCGGCGCGAAGCCCTTCGTCATCGAGAAGGGGCAACAGCCTGTCGAGGCGGCCCGGCGCGCGCGTGTTCTTGTAGCGGTGAAGAAGCGCAAGCCCCAGGAAGACCCGTCCCTTGTGGTCGAGCCCCCCAAGGTTGGCCCAGGTCGCCGTGTCGAAACAGACCTCGGCGCGATAGTCGGGGTGGGCGCGCCAGTTGACGTCGTGAAGAAGGCACGCCGCCTTCACAAGGCGCAGGCGGTCCATCTTGGCGTTCGCGAACAGCGGTTCGACAAAGCGGTAGAGGACCTTGCCAAAGCCGGGGAAGCGCGCGCTCGTCCGCTCGGCATGGCGGGCGGCCTCGATCAGCGGGTCACGACGGCGAAGCTCGTCCGGCATCTGCTCGTAGAGAAGCCCCTCGCGCAGACCGTAGGACGAGACGGCGACGCGCCGCGGCTCGAAGGCGCGGAGAAGCTCGCGCAGGACCTCTCCGGCGATGGGGACAAGGCGCATCCGCTCGGCGCTCGTGCCGGTGCGCGCGCGCAGCTTGCCAAGGTCCTTGCCCTGAAGCCACTTGATCGTCTGCAGGATCGACCGCGGCTTCATCTCGTATTCGTGAAGGACCGTAAGGGGATAGTCGCGCCGCGCCATGTCCAGCCGGGCGATGGCGCGCCACGAACCGCCGACCAGATAGATATGGTCATATTCGCCGTCGAGACGCTTGCGCACCTCGGCGAGCCGTTCGCGGGCGTGGGCCCGCATCGCCTTCCGCCCGCCCTTCATGCCGATGAGTTTCAGCGGCGCAAGATCGGTCGTCAGACGCCGGCCCACATGGCCGCCCGAAACCTCGGCCAGTTCCATCGAAGAGCCGCCCATGTCGCAGACAAGCCCCCTTGCGCCCGGCCAGCCCAGAAGGACGCCCTGGGCCGAAAGGCGCGCCTCGGTATCGCCGTCGGCCACCCAAAGCCGGATGCCGGTTTCGGCCAGCACCTCGTCGCGGAAGGCAGGACCGTCCGCGGCCTCGCGCACGGCCGCCGTCGCGACCGCCGAAAGCGTCGTGACCTCGATGCCCCGCGTGACCATCGCGAAGCGGCGCAGCGCGGCCAGCGCGCGCGTGCGCCCCTCGGGGTTCAGCCGCCCCGTTTCGCCAAGCCCCGCCCCCAGACCGCACAGGATCTTCTCGTTGTAGAAATAGGCCGGGCTTCGCGCCGCCCCGTCGAACACGACAAGCCTGACCGAGTTCGAGCCGACGTCGATGACCCCGACCCGGCGCAAGGCGCGCAGGGACGGGTTGTCGAACAGCGGACGGCCGAAGGGGCCGTCAAGGGCGTCTTCATCGTCTGTGGCCATACTCGTTCCCCTTGCCACGCCTTCCCGGCCCGAACGGCGCCCTGAGCCGGCATGTGCGCCGGCGGACGCCGCTAGCCATGGTGCACGACCTCTCGCGTCAGGTCGGGCACGTCATCGACCCCGGCCGAACCACGCCCCGACAGCGACGAGTTCTCCATGAAGAACCTGTGACACGAGAAAAGCTCGGCATCTTCGTCGGCGGGTTGCGGGCGCTCGTAGCTGCCATCCGGGCGCAGGACCCAGCTTTGCGCCTCGTCGCGCAGGTTCGCCGCCATGATCTGGGCCATTACCTGCCGGTGAACGGTCGGATTGCAGATCTCGACAAGCGTCTCGACCCGGCGAAGAAGGTTGCGCTGCATCCAGTCCGCCGACGAGATGTAGACCCGCGCCTTTTCCGACGGCAGCCCCTCGCCGTTGCCGAAGCAGACGATGCGCGAATGTTCGAGGAAGCGGCCGACGATGGACTTCACGCGGATGTTCTCGGACAGGCCGCGGATTCCGGGCCGCAGGCCGCAGATGCCTCGCACCACAAGGCTGATCTTCACGCCGTCGGCCGAGGCGGCATAAAGCGCGTCGATGATGTCGGGTTCGATCAGGCTGTTCATCTTGGCCCAGATGGCCGCCGGGCGGCCGGCGCGGGCATGGGCGGCCTCGGCGGCGATGCTCTCGAGAAGGCGTTCCTTCAGGTTGATGGGCGAGATGGCCAGATTTTCGAGATCGGCCGGCGTCGCATAGCCCGAGACATAGTTGAACACCTTCGTCGCGTCCCGTCCCAGCGCCGGGTCGCAGGTGAACAGGCTGAGATCGGTATAGATCCGCGCGGTGATCGGGTGATAGTTGCCGGTGCCGAAGTGGCTGTAGGTGACAAGGCGGTCGCCCTCGCGCCGGACCACGGTCGCGATCTTGGCGTGGGTCTTGAGGTTGATGAAGCCGTAGACGACATGGGCGCCCGCGCGCTCGAGCCGGCGCGACTGGCGGATGTTGGCCGCCTCGTCGAAACGCGCCTTCAGCTCGACGAGGGCCGTCACCGACTTGCCGGCCTCGGCCGCCTCGCACAGCGCCGCCACGATGGGGCTGTCGCGCGAGGTGCGATAGAGGGTCTGCTTGATCGCCAGGACGTCCGGGTCACGCGCCGCCTGCTCGAGAAAGCGCACGACCATGTCGAAGCTCTCGTAGGGGTGGTGCAAGAGAAGGTCCTTCTGGCGGATCGCGGCGAACATGTCGCCGTCATGGTCCTGAACCCGCTCGGGCACGCGCGGCGTGAAGGGTGGCCAAAGAAGATCGGGCCGACTGTCGACGACAAGTTCCTTCAGGTCCGACATGCCGATCATGCCGCGCACGTCCACGACCTCGGCCTCGGTCACGCGAAGCTCGCGCATGATGAGCTCGCGAAGTTCGGGCGGCGCGCCGGCCGAAATCTTCATGCGCACCACCTCTCCGCGGCGGCGGCGCTTCAATGCCGTCTCGAACTCGCGGACAAGATCCTCGGCCTCTTCCTCGACCTCGAGGTCGCTGTCGCGAAGGACACGGAAGGCGCAGTGCCCGACAAGCGTGTAGCCGGGGAAAAGCTGACCGACCTCGAGAAGCAGAAGCTCTTCGAGGGGAAGGAAGCGGATCTTGCCCCGGCGCCCCGGCAGTTCGAGAAAGCGCGGAATCTGCTGGGGGATCGGCAAGAGCGCCTCGAGCGCGCGGCCGTCCGCGTCGCGCCGAAGCTGCAGCGCAAGGGCAAAGCCCCCGTTCGGGATGAACGGGAACGGGTGGGCGGGGTCGATCGCCAGAGGCGACAGGACCGGAAAGACCTTGTCGAGGAACACGCTTTCAAGATGCCGGCGGTCCGCTTCGGTCAGGCGGGCGCCCGTCAGAAGGACGATCCCCTCTTCCTCGAGCAGGTGGCGCAGACGGTTCCAGACCCGTTGCTGGGCCGTCATCAGCCGCCGCGCGTCGGCGTTGATGAGCACAAGCTGTTCGGCCGGGGTCAGGCCGTCGGCGGCCGGCGTCACGTTGCCCGCCCGCGCAAGTTCCCTCAGGCCCGCCACCCGGACGGTATAGAACTCGTCCAGGTTGGCCGCCGAGATCGAGAGAAAGCGCACCCGCTCGAGAAGCGGGACGCGCTCGTTCTCGGCCTCTTCGAGGACGCGCCAGTTGAAGGCAAGCCAGCTCAGTTCCCGGTTGAAGAAGCGCTTCGGCCCGCTGCGCTGCGCTTCGGGCAGATCGACAGGCGTCGGAAAGGGCGCGTTCAGGAAATCCGCGATGGTCATGTCTCGGCCTCGGATCCTCGGTCGAGGGTTGCCAGCACCTCGGCGGCAAGGTGGCGCGTGATGTCGCGCTTTTCGCTGAGCGAGCGCCGGTCCATCGCCAGCACGATGTCGCGGGCCGCCCGGAATGACCGCGGCATCCGCCGGACAAGATAGTCGATGACCGCCGGGGTCGGGTTGAGTTGTCGATCGGCGAAGAGCTTGACCAGAACGGCGGCAAGAAGCGCGTCATCCGGTGCGCCAAGCGTGATCGCCGCCGTTCCTTGCAGCCGGCTCAGGAGATCCGGCAAGCGAATGCCCCAGTCGGCAGGCCGGCCCCGCCCGGTCATCAGGAAGGGCGCTGCACGCTCGGCCTGAAGGTTGACAAGGTGAAAGAGCGCCTCTTCCGCCTCGGGGCGGCCAGCGGCAAGGTGCACGTCCTCGACGACAAGAGGGCCTTCGGGAAGGCCGGCAGGCACGTCCGCGTCAAGCGCATCCGCCATGACGACGGCCGCGCCGGTCTCGGCCGACCACAGACGGGCCAGATGCGTCTTTCCCGCCGCCTCGTCGCCAAGCACGAGAAGCCGGCCCGCGGGCCAGCGGCGCCAGTCGTCGACCGCTGCGACGGCAACGGCATTGGCGTCCGACACGAAGAAATCGCCACGCCCGAAGGCGTCGCGCGCACCAAGATCGAATGCGAGCTGCCGTTCCCTCACCGCTGGTCCCCGCGATCAGCGCCCGAGCCGAGATAGAGCCGGCTTTGCCTGTACTGTTCGATCGCAAAGCGCGCAAGGACGCCCAGCGTCGCCGCGACCGGCACCGCGACCAGCATGCCGACGAAGCCGAAGAGCGCCCCGAACACCGAGAGCGCCAGAAGAAGCCAGACCGGGTGCAACCCCACCGAGCCGCCGACGAGCTTCGGCGTCAGCACATTGCCCTCCAGAAACTGGCCGACGGCGAAAATCGCGGCCACGACCCCGATCCAGACCGGATCGGGCCAGAACTGGTAAAGGGCAAGGCCCACCGACAGCACGCCACCGACGATCGCGCCGACATAGGGAATGAAGGTGACGAGACCGGCCACCGCGCCGACCGCCACGCCGAACTGAAGCCCCACCAGGACCAGCGCAAGCGCGTAATAGGTCCCGAGAACAAGGCACACACTGCCCTGTCCACGGACGAAGGCCGCAAGGCGGGCGTCGATCTCGCGCGCAAGCCGACGCAGCGTCGGCGCGTGCTGGCGCGGCAGGAGGTCGTCGACCTCGGCGACCAGACGGTCCCAGTCGAGAAGCAGATAGAAGGCGACCACGGGGACGATCAGCGTGAAGGCGACGGCACTGATGATCGACCCGGCCGAGGTCAGGATCGACTGCAGGAAAGCCCCGCCCTTGGAACGGATCGCCTCTCCGAGCGTCGACAGCGTGGTGCCGACGACGGGATCGCCCTCGGCGAGCGAGGGAAGGCGCTCGGACAGGAATGCGCGCAGCTGGTTGAAATACTCGGGCGCGGCGTTGATCAGGGCCCCGGCCTGCCCGACGATGACCGGCAGAAGGACAAGGATGCAAAGGACGAAGGCAAGGACCGCGACAAGCGTGATGACCACGGTCGCGGCCGTGCGCGACAGCCCGGCACGCTCGAGCCGGTCGGCCACCGGGTCGAGGAAATAGGCGATGGCGGCGCCGGTGACGAAGGGCAGAAGGACATCGCCGACCAGCCACAGAAGGGCGAGGAAGACGGCGATGATGACGCCCCACCATGTTGCCTGCTGTCTGACCGTCATGCCTCTCTCCGCCGCGTCGCCCCAAGAGATGGACGATCCGGCGACGGGGTGCAAGCGCCCTGCCCGACCGGCGCGGACGTCCCGGTGCCCGGCGGCGAGGCGGGCTTCAGCCCGCGCCGCCGCTTTCGGCGCGGGCCTTCCGGATCAGCGACAGCACCTCCTCGGCGGCCTTCGGGATGTTCGTCCCGGGTCCGAAGATGGCCTTCACCCCGTGCTGGAACAGATAGTCGTAGTCCTGCGGGGGGATGACGCCGCCGCAAATCACGATGATGTCGTCGGCCCCCTTCTCGCGCAGCGCCTCGACCAGCCTGGGCGCCAGGGTCTTGTGGCCCGCCGCCTGGCTCGAGACGCCGACCACGTGAACATCGTTGTCGATGGCGTCCTGCGCGGCCTCCTCGGGGGTCTGGAAGAGCGGCCCGACATCGACGTCGAAACCGATGTCGGCAAAGGCCGTGGCGATGACCTTGGCGCCGCGGTCGTGACCGTCCTGTCCCATCTTGACGACCAGCATCCGCGGGCGCCGGCCTTCTTCCTTGGCGAAGGCCTCGACTTCCTTGCGGATGCGCTCGAACTCGGCGTCGCCCTCGTAGGCGGCGCCATAGACGCCGGCCAGGGTGCGGACCTCGGCCTTGTGGCGCCCGAAAGCCTTTTCCATTGCCATCGAAATCTCTCCTACCGTTGCGCGGGCCCGCGCGGCCTCGACGGCGAGCTCCAGAAGATTGCCCTTGCCAGAGCGCGCCGCGGCCTCGAGCGCATCGAGCGCGGAAGCGACGCGCGCCCCGTCGCGCGAGGCGCGGATCTCCTCGAGCCGGCGGATCTGTGCCTCGCGCACCTTCGTGTTGTCGATCTCGAGGATCTCGACCGGGGGTTCGTCCTCGGGCTGGAAGCGGTTGACGCCGACGATGACTTCCTCGCCGCGGTCGATGGCCGCCTGACGGCGGGCCGCCGCCTCCTCGATGCGCATCTTCGGCATGCCCGAGGCGACCGCCTTCGTCATGCCCCCCATGGCGTCGACCTCCTCGATCAGCTTCCACGCCTCGTCAGCCAGGTCGGCCGTCAGCTTCTCGACATAATACGAGCCGGCCAGCGGATCGACGACCTTCGTCACCTTCGTCTCGTGCTGGAGGACAAGCTGGGTGTTGCGCGCGATGCGGGCGGAAAACTCGGTCGGCAGCGCGATCGCCTCGTCGAAACTGTTGGTGTGCAGGGACTGCGTGCCGCCGAGCACCGCCGAGAGCGCCTCGAAGGCGGTACGCACGATGTTGTTGTAGGGGTCCTGCGCCTGAAGGCTGACGCCCGAGGTCTGGCAATGGGTGCGCAACATCTTCGACCGGGGGTCCTTTGCCCCGAACCCTTCCATGATGCGATGCCACAGAAGCCGCGCCGCCCTGAGCTTGGCGATCTCCATGAAGAAGTTCATGCCGATCGCGAAGAAGAACGAAAGCCGCGGCGCGAAGCTGTCGACGTCGAGCCCGCGCGCCATGGCCGCCTTCACGTATTCCTTGCCGTCGGCCAGCGTGTAGGCCAGTTCCTGCACCAGCGTCGCCCCGGCTTCCTGCATGTGGTAGCCCGAGATCGAGATCGAGTTGAAACGCGGCATCTCGCGCGCCGTGTACTCGATGATGTCGGCCACGATGCGCATCGACGGCTCGGGCGGATAGATGTAGGTGTTGCGGACCATGAACTCCTTCAGGATGTCGTTCTGAATGGTCCCCGAAAGCTGATCGCGGCGAACGCCCTGCTCCTCGGCGGCGACGATGTAGTTGGCCATGATGGGGATCACGGCGCCGTTCATGGTCATGGACACCGACACCTTGTCGAGCGGAATGCCGTCGAAGAGGATCTTCATGTCCTCGACGCTGTCGATCGCCACGCCGGCCTTGCCCACATCCCCGACGACGCGCGGGTGGTCGCTGTCATAACCGCGGTGGGTGGCCAGATCGAAGGCAACCGAGATGCCCTGCTGACCGCCGGCCAGCGCCTTGCGGTAGAAGGCGTTCGATTCCTCGGCGGTCGAGAAACCCGCATATTGGCGGATCGTCCAGGGCCGGCCGGCATACATGGTGGCCCGCGGCCCCCTGACGAAGGGCGGCGCACCGGGGATCGAGCCCAGATGGCCGAGGCCCTCGACGTCCTCCTCGAAATAGACCGGGTGGACGCGGATCCCTTCCGGCGTTTCCCATTCGAGCGCCTCGACCGGACGGCCCTTCAGTTCACGTGCCGCCAGCTTCTTCCACTCGTCTCGTTTGCCTGACATCGGTCGTCCTTCCTTCCATCCCCGCCCGACCCATGCGCGGCCGGGCTGTCAACGTAGGTCACGGCGCCGTCGGCACCGGCGCGCAGCCACGCAATGTCTTCGGTCCAGGCGTCGTGGAGCGCCCGCCGTTCGGCGCGGTCGAACGGCATGTAGCGGCCGTCACGACCCGCCTCTTCCAGCCCCGGGACCGGCCGGGTGTCGCCACGCGCTCCCAGGATCTCGCGAAGCGCCCGCGCATCGGGCGCGGCGTTGTGGCGGTCGCGCATCCCCTCGAGCGGTCCGAGCGGGCGGCCGAGCGCCCGGCCCATGGCGACCTCGGGCAAGGCCGCCATCGCCTCGAACGTCCAGACGATGCGTTCGGCGTCCGGAAAAGCCTCGGCCAAGGCAAGGCAGAGCGGCTGCCAGCGGGCCCGGCGACCGGCAATGAGCGCGATGGTCGCCCGCCCCGGCATGGTTCCGCCGCGCTTGACCCAGCTGGCGATGGCCGATGCCCAGTAACAGTCCTGCCGGCGGATGCCGAGGCAGACGCGCCGGACGTCCGGACCGAAGACGCGCGCCGCGCGCAAAAGCCGCTCGGCCGCGTCGGCGTAAAGGCTCGCCGAGGCGACGTTCCGTCCGACCGTGCCGACAAGATTTTCCTCGGACACGAAGATGTCGACCATGCCGCGCCTGCGTTCGGCCTCGACGGCGAGGGCGATGCGACCGGCGACACGTTCGACGGGATGTCCGCCCATGCGCCCGCCGCCGCTTGCGAAGGCGCCGGCAAGAAGGCCCTTCCGTGTCCGCCACGGCCCCCAGACGGCGATGCCGCGTGCCGCCAGGCGCGCCTCGTTCTGTCGCGCCACCCGCTGAAGCGTCGTCGTTCCCGTGCGGTGCGCGCCGACGTGAAGGATGATTCCCATGCTCTGCCTCCCACCATTGGCCCTGGTGGAAGGAACGTTGCACGAACAGGGTGAAGGATCCCTTCCCCCGCCCGGCGGCAGGCAGGGGAAAAAATGCGGTGAGTTTCCTGAAAAATATCGGAAAACGCGGGCCACAAGCCTTCTTGGAACCGGGCCGCACCTATATATGTCGCGGGACAGGAGAACGCATGCACCCGTTCAGGACAGCCATTCTTGCGGCCGTGGTCGCGACACTTGCCGGGCTTGCCGTCGGCCAGGAAGCGCCCGCCCCGGCCGGCACGGCCGCAGGGACCGAAGGCGTCGAGGCCGCCGCCGGCGACGCGGCGACCGGCACCCTTGCGGGCGAAGATGCCGCCTCGGACCCGGCAGGACCGGCGCCGGGCGATCCCGCCAACCCGCTGGACGCCAAGGGTGTGTCGCTCGATCAGTTCCGCTGGGTCGCGCGGCCGCTGGTGGTCTTTGCCGACACGCCGAACGATCCGGCCTTCCAGCTCCAGCTTCGCAACCTCGCCGAGGGTGCCGACATGCTCCGCGAACGCGACGTTGTCGTGATCGCCGATGCCGATCCGGCGGCGCGGACGGAGGTGCGCGAACGGTTCCGGCCGCACGGCTTCACCTTCGTCCTTGTCTCGAAAGACGGCACGATCGTCCTGAGAAAGCCCATCCCCTGGGGAGTGAGAGAGATCAGCCGCGCGATCGACAAGCTGCCGCTGCGCCGGGAAGAGATGCGCCGCAGCCCCTGACGCCGTAGCGGCGCTGC
>RFGD01000042.1 GCA_003696705.1 Alphaproteobacteria bacterium
CACGCGAGACCACGACCGACATTAGCCCAACTTCGCGGCGCTCGTGAGGGGGGAAGCGGGCAAAACCGTGGCCTTCGCGCGGCGTCGGCAAACACACGCGAAATCGGCCCGACTGCTCGGCAAGAAGATGCCGAATAATCTGAAGTTTAATGGACGCGGCGGGCGCTTCGCCCCAATGTCGCCCTGTTCCGCGCAAGAATCCGCGCGCCTTGTCGCGTAGCCTTCGGGAAAGCGTGCCCGACGGGCGACGAATGGCGCCCGGGAGACGCCCGGCAAGGGGTGCCCGGAACAGAAGCTGCGAGGCAAGACAGCGAATGGACAGGGCGCGCGGCGCGCCCTTCGAGGGACCGGCCCGCGACGGGGTCGCGAAACACAGGGAAACGGCAGGTAGAAATGATTGCTGAAGTCGGACAATACGCCTTGATCCTGGCCTTCATGGTCGCCTTGGCGCAGGGCACCCTTCCCCTTTGGGGGGCGCACCGGCGCGACTGGCGGCTGATGGCGCTGGCCGGGCACGCGGCGATAGGACAGGCCGTCCTGATTGCCGTTGCCGCGGCCTGCCTCGTCCACGCCTTCGTGACGACCGATCTTTCGGTCCTTCTCGTGGTGATGCACTCGAACTCGGCGATGCCGCTTCTCTACAAGGTCACGGCGACCTGGGGAAACCACGAGGGCTCGCTTCTTCTCTGGGTTCTGGTGCTGGCACTGTTCGGCGCCAGCCTGGCGGCCTTCTCTCGGGCGCTGCCCGAGACGATGAAGGCGCGTGTCCTGGCCGTGCAGGGGCTGATCGGTGCGGCATTTCTTGCGCTCATGCTCTTCACGTCGAACCCCTTCACCCGCATTCACCCCGCCCCGATGGACGGGCAGGAACTGAACCCGCTTCTTCAGGACATCGGCCTCGCCTTCCATCCGCCGTTTCTCTATCTCGGTTACGTCGGCTTCTCGGTGACCTTTGCCTTCGCCATCGCGGCACTGATCGAGGGCCGCGTGGATGCCGCCTGGGCGCGGCTGGTCCGGCCCTGGGTGCTTGCCGCCTGGATATTCCTGACAATCGGCATCACCCTTGGGTCGTGGTGGGCCTATTACGAGCTTGGCTGGGGCGGCTGGTGGTTCTGGGATCCGGTCGAGAACGCGAGCTTCATGCCCTGGCTGGTCGGCACGGCGCTGTTGCACTCGGCGCTGGTCGTCGAGCGGCGCCAGGCGCTGGTGGTCTGGACCGTGCTTCTTGCCATTCTCACCTTCTCGCTTTCGCTGATCGGGACCTTCCTTGTCCGCTCGGGTGTCCTGACAAGCGTGCACGCCTTCGCCACGGACCCCTCGCGCGGCGTGGCGGTGCTTCTGATCCTCTTTGCAGCGACCGGCGGGGGGCTGACGCTTTTCGGCCTGCGCGCCCATGCCTTCAGCCGCCCGGTCCTGTTCGCGCCCGTCAGCCGAGAGGGCAGTCTTGTCCTCAACAACGTCCTTCTCGTGACGGCGGCGGGCACGGTCTTCCTCGGCACCTTCTATCCGCTGATCGCCGAACTTCTGTGGGGCGAGAAGCTTTCGGTCGGGGCCCCCTATTTCAACCTGACCTTCGTGCCCATCATGATCCCGCTTCTTCTGGCGGCGGTGGTCGGACCGGTCATGAACTGGAAACGCGACAACCTGCGCGCCTCGCTGGCACGGCTGCGCTGGCCGGCCGCGATTTCGGCCCTTGTCGCCGTTGCGCTGGCGGTGGCCGGCCAGGGCTTCCACCCGCTGGCCGCCTTCGGCCTGGGGCTTGGCGCGTGGCTCGTCCTGGGCTCGCTTGCCATCCTCGCACGGCGGATGCGCATCGGAGAGGTGCCGGCGAGCCGCAGCATTGACCTTCTGCGCCGGGCGCCGCGCGCGGTCTTCGGGCTGGTGCTTGCGCATCTCGGCCTTGGGCTGGCCGTCGTGGGGATCACGGCAACCAGCGCCTTCGAGGAAGAGCGGATCGTCTCGCTCCTCCCGGGCGAGGCCGTCGAGATTGCAGGCTACTCGGTCCGCCTCGAGCGCGTCGCGCGCCTGCCCGGCCCCAACTTCGAGGCCGAGCAGGCCCGCTTCACCGTCTACCGCGACGGTGCCGAGGTTGCGACCATGACCTCGGAACGGCGCTTCTTCCCCGTCAGCGGCAATCTGACGACAGAAGCCGGGATCCGTCCCTTCTTCTTGTCGAATCTCTACCTGGCCCTCGGCCAGCCCGGGGACGACGGCAAATGGGTCGTGCGCGCCTACCACCATCCGATGGTCCTTCTGATCTGGATCGGACCGATCTTCATGGCGCTTGGCGGACTGATATCGCTCGCCGACCGTCGGCTGCGCATCGGCGTCCCGCAGCGTGCCGCGGCGGTGGCCGTCGCGGGAATCCGGCCATGACGCGACGCCGCTTCCTGTCGCTCGTGCCGGCGCTGGTCTTCGGCGCCATCGGCGTCGGCCTGGTCGCCGCGCCGCGTGAAGAGGCGCCGCCCACCCCCGACGCGCTTCTCGACCGGCCGCTGCCCGAGTTCTCGCTTCCGGGGCTTGGCGCGGACAGCCCCGGGCTGTCGTCCGCGCGACTGAAGGGGCGCGTTGCGCTTCTGCATGTCTTCGCCTCGTGGTGCGGCACCTGCCGGGCAGAACATCCCTTCCTGGTGCGCCTTGCCGCAGAGACCGACACGCCCATCATCGGGATCAACTGGAAGGACCGGGCCGGGGCGGCGCTTCTCTACCTCGACCGCGGCGGCAACCCCTATGACGCCACGGGCGCCGACCCCAATGGCACCCTTGGCGCCAGGCTCGGCGTCACCGGCGTGCCCGAGACCTATGTCATCGATCGTGACGGGCGCATCCGCTATCGCCACATCGGCCCGCTCGACGACCGGTTGTGGGAAAGCGTGCTTGCGCCGCTTCTGAACAAGCTGGAGACCGGCGCATGAACATTCGCACCACGCTCTTTCGCCCGCTTCTCTGGATCGTGCCCCTGGTCTGGGTTCTGACGGTCTGGCCCGCGGCCGCCGTAGAGCCGGACGAGGTTCTGGACGACCCCGTGCTCGAAGCCCGCGCGCGGGCCATCAGCGCCGAACTTCGCTGTGTCGTCTGCCGCAACCAGTCGATCGACGATTCGAACGCCCCGCTGGCGCGCGATCTGCGGATCCTCCTGCGCGAACGTCTGCAGGCCGGGGACACCGACGAAGAGGCGATCGCCTATCTGGTCGACCGCTATGGCGAATACATCCTTCTGAAACCGCCCTTCAAGACCGCGACACTGGCCTTGTGGATCGGTCCGGCGCTGATGCTCATCGGCGCCATCGCCGGCTTTGCGATGCTCTGGCGGCGTCGCGCCGCCGGCCCGGCGACACCCCCGGCACAGACCGACCCCCAGGGCGCCTCGCCCGCGCTGACCGACGCCGACCGCGCGCTGCTCGACAGGATCCTTCGACAAGAGGAAGCGAAATGACACTCTGGTTGCTACTGACCGCGCTGACTGCCCTTGCTGCCGTGGCGCTTGCCTGGCCTTTCCTGCGCAGGTTCGTCACGCCGGCAGGCGATCTTGCGCGCGAGGTCGCGCTTGCCCGCCGGCAAATGGCCGAACTTGACCGCGAGGTCGAGGCCGGCGCTTTGTCCGAGGAGGAGGCCGCCGCCGCGCGCTCCGAGATCGAGCGCCGCCTTCTGGCCCTTGCCAAGACACCGGCCGACACGCCGAAGGACGCCTCCCCGGCCCAGCGGAACCTGACCATGGCCATTCTTCTGGGCTGGGTCGTGGTCGGCGGCGTGGCGCTTTACGCCGTGACCGGCCGGCCAGAGCTCGGCTCGGCCCCGTTCCGCGGCGCGATCCCCCTTGCCGGCGGCGCCATGCCGGCCGGGGCCGCGCTTCCCGCCGTCGACCAAGCCACCCGCGCCGCCACCGACACAATGGCCACGACAAGCGTTGACGACGCCATCGCCGGACTGGCGGCACGCCTGGCCGACAATCCCGACGACGCCGACGGCTGGCGCATGCTGGGCTGGAGCTACTTCAACACCGAGCGCTATCGCGAAGCCTCGGAGGCCTACGCCAAGGCCGTCGCCATTCGCGGCGACGACCCCGAACTTCTGTCGCTTTACGGCGAGACGCTTGTGCGCGCCGCCGACGGCCGCGTGACCGACAAGGCCCGAGAGGTCTTCGACCGCGTCCTGGCCCTTGACCCGAACGACGCGCGCGCCCGCTTCTTCAAGGGCATGGCGCTTGAGCAGGACGGCGACCCGAAGGCCGCGGTCGACGCGTGGCTCGCGCTTCTCGACAGCGCGCCTGCCGGTGCCGACTGGGCGCCGGGCGTGGAAGAGCGCGTGCGCGAACTGGCCGCGGCGAACAACATCGATATTTCGGGCCGGCTGGCTGAACGCACGGGCGGGCTTGCCGGCGGCAACCTTCTGCCGCCGCCGTCGGCCGCCGCGCCCGGCCCCACCGCCGAGGATGTCGCCGCCGCCGGCCAGATGACGGCCGAGGACCGGCAGGCGATGATCCGCGGCATGGTCGACCGGCTGGCCGCGCGCCTGGCCGAGGATCCGAACGACCCCGACGGCTGGGTGCGCCTCATCCGCTCGAGACTGGTGCTGGGAGAGCCCGAGAAAGCCGGAGAGGCGCTCAGAAGCGCACAGGCCGCCTTCGCGTCCGACCCCGCGACGCGCGCCCGGATCGAGGCCGCCGCAAGGGAGATGGGGGTGCGCGCCGAATGATCCTCGCTGCCCTCTCGAACTCTTCGCTTCTTGCCGCCTACGCGGTGCCGCTGGCTGCCATCTGGGCCAGCGCGATCGGCATCCGGCGCCTCAGGGAACGGCGCGCCGAGGCCACATGGCAAGAGATGAAGGAGGCGGGCCTTACCCAGCCGGCGTCGCTGCACCCGGTAATCAACCCGGAAATGTGCATCGGCTGCGGGACCTGCGTGAATGCCTGCCCCGAGGGGAAGATCCTTGGACTCGTCAACGGCAAGGCCAAGCTGGTCGAACCGGCCAACTGCATCGGCCACGGGGCCTGCGCGGCCGCCTGCCCCCTGGGCGCCATCGACCTTGTCTTCGGCACCGCCGAGCGCGGCGTGGACATCCCCCACGTCGGCCCCGACTTCCAGACCAACGTGCCGGGCCTTTACATCGCCGGCGAACTTGGGGGCATGGGCCTCATCCGCAACGCCATCGAGCAGGGCCGCCAGGCGATGGAAGAGATCGCCCGGCGGAAGGACAGGCCGAAGGGCGTCGATTACGACGTCATCATCGTCGGCGCCGGCCCGGCGGGCATCTCGGCCAGCCTTGCGGCCATGGAGAAGGGCCTGCGCCACCTGACGCTCGAACAGGAAAGCTTCGGTGGAACGGTCGCCCATTTCCCGCGCGGGAAGATCGTGATGACGGCGCCCGTGCTCTTGCCGCTTTACGGCACGGCGAAGTTTCGCGAGACGACCAAGGAAGAGCTTCTTGCCTTCTGGGAGAAGGTCGCGGCCGACACCGGGCTCGAAGTGAGCTATGGCGAACGCGTCGACGCGATCGAGCGCACCGACAAGGGCTTCCTTGTCCGCACGCCGAACGGCGAATACACGGCCGGCGCCGTGCTTCTGGCCATCGGCCGGCGCGGGACGCCGCGAAAGCTGGGCGTGCCCGGAGAGGATCAGTCGAAGGTCGTCTATCGCCTCGTCGACCCCGAACAGTATCGCGGCCAGCACGTCCTTGTCGTCGGCGGCGGCGACAGCGCCCTGGAAGCGGCGGTCAGCATCTCGGAGGTGCCCGACACGACCGTCACGCTCTCCTACCGGGGCGAGGGGTTCTCTCGGGCCAAGCCCAAGAACCGAAAGAAGGTCGAGGCCGCACAGGCCGAAGGCCGGCTCGAGGTTCTGCTTGGCTCCAACGTGAAGCGGATCGGCGAGCGGGACGTCGAGATCAAGATCGGCGAGCGGGAAATCACCATCCCGAACGACGCCGTCATCGTGTGCGCCGGGGGCATCCTGCCGACCGGCTTCCTGAAATCAATCGGAATAGAGGTCGAGACGAAATATGGCACGGCTTGATTTTCGATCGCTCATCGCCCTTGCCCTTCTGGCCTCGCCCATGGCCGCGCCCGGTCCGGCGGCGGCCGCAGGTCAGGACACGGCCGCGCTGCGGCAGGCAACGCTGGCCGTTGCCAGGCATCAGTACAAGAAGGCCGCCGAGATCTTTGCGGAACTTGCCCGCGCCGGCGATGCGGATGCCCAGTACCGGCTGGCCAACCTCTATCGTGCGGGCCGCGGCGTGCCGCGCGACGATCTGAAGGCTTTCGAGCTTACACGGGCGGCAGCCAGCCAGGGCCACGTCGAGGCCGCCTTCAGCCTTGGGCGGCTCTATCTCTCGGGCCGCGGAACCGCTGCCGACACCGAAAAGGCGCGTCTGTGGCTTGGCAAGGCCGCGGCAGCGGGGCATCCGAAGGCCAAGGCTCTCCTTGAAAAGGTGAAGACGGCCGAAGCCCGCCCTGCCCCGGCAGCCGGACCCGAAGTGACCCGGGCGGCCACGATGCCGGCGCTCGTTCCTTCGGCGCTCTATGCCCTGAACGGATGGACGCCGCTCATCGAGGCGGCGCGACGCGGGCGGGTGGATACGCTCGAGGCGCTCATCGCCCGGGGCGACGACGTCAACGGGGTCGACAAGAACGGTCGGACGCCGCTCATGCACGCGGCCGCCGAGGGGCAGACCAAGGTCATCGCCCGGCTGCTGGCGGCGGGCGCCGCGGTGGACCGCACCGATGCCGAGGGAATGACCGCCCTGATGATGGCGGCCCGGGAAGGCCACGCCGCTGCCGCGCGACTGCTCCTTGACGCCGGCGCGACGCCCGACGCGGCGGACACCAAGGGCCGGACCGCCCTTCTTCTTGCCGCCGAGGGCCCGCATGACGACGTGGCCCGGCTTCTGATCGCGCGTGGGGCCGGGGCCTCTCCGGCCGAGGGCGACACGCGCGTCATGGCCACCCTTGCGCGGAACAGTGAGCCCGATGTCGTGCTCGCCCTCGTCGATCTTGGTGTCGACCCGGAACTTCGCGACGAGAAGGGCCGCACGGCGCTCTGGCATGCGGCCGCGGCCGGGAACCTGGGCGTTGTCCGGGCGCTTGTGAACCTGGGTGTCGAGCTCGACGCCACCGACGAGACCGGCGCGACGCCGCTTGTCGCCGCCCTTCGGGGCGGTGCCGGCGACGTCGCCCGCGCGCTTGTGGCGGCCGGCGCCGACGTGAACGCCGCAAGCCCCGACGGCAATACGCCCCTGATGATTGCCGCGACCAATGCCGACACCGAGACGATGGCCGCGCTTCTGGACGCCGGCGCCGACCCGGACAGGACGAACCGCGTCGGCGACACGGCGCTGATCCTGGCCGCACGGGCCGGCAACGCAAGCGCCGTCAGCCTTCTGGTCGAAGCGGGCGCAAACCTGCGCATGCGCAACCAGAAGCGCGAACGCGCCCAGGACGTCGCCCTGGCCGCCGGCCATCAGGAGATTGCCACCCTCCTCGACTGACAGCCTGCCGGGAAGACAAGGCGCGCGCCGCGGACCGGCCCACCGCAACCCGAAAAGTGAAAAAGGCGCCGCCGGAACCCCGGCGGCGCCCGTTTCATTGCCATGTCGCGTCGTCGGTCGTCCGGGCCCGCGATCGGTCCCGGCGCGGGCGCGCTCAGAAGTCGCGCCGCACGCCCAGGAAGACGAAGAGCTCGGATGCGCTCAGCTTCGTGCCCGACTGCCGCGTGACCGTGAAGCGGTCGCCGACCTCGATCTCGCCGCTGGTCTTGTCGTCGAACGCATAGTCGGCGCTGACCGACGGGAAGGCCAGGATCTCGTGCCCGCCGGTGCTGTGCAGCTCCCGATAGCCAAGCTTCATCCGCGGCCGAACCCGCAGCTTGCCGGCGGGACCCGTCTGGAATCGGTAGTAGCTGTCCAGAAGATACAGCGTCGACGCCGAGGTATTGGCATAGCGGAACGTCGAGCTGACGACGTCGCGGTCGCGCAGGACGTTGTTTCCGTAAAGCCCGGCCGAGAAGAAGAAGTCGGTCCCCGGCGACGGCACCGCCGGCACGCCGCCGGAAGCGGGGTTGCCCTCGGAATAGAACACGGTGGTGTCGAAGTTGGCCTGCCACGTGTCATTGAGCGGCCGGAAATAGGCAACCGTCGCCGA
>RFGD01000299.1 GCA_003696705.1 Alphaproteobacteria bacterium
GTGTGGCGGCGCGGGGGGTCGCGTTGGACGGGCTGGGGCGGGGCGGAAAGGGGCCCCGGCCGGTCAGGTGCCGGGCAGAAGGACGCCCGCGGCCGGGACCGTGCGGCCCGCGTGCTCGCGCGGCTCGGGCGCGTAGTTCAGAAGGACGTCGCCGGCCGCCGTCCGCCGCCGCCGGAGCCCGTCCGGCATCGCGCTTGTCCGAAGGCCCTGGCGCGCCGCCAGCCCGGCCACCAGCCGATCGAACAGCGCCTCGTCCGGCCAGCCGGCCAGATAGGTGATGGCGCCGCTCTCGACCGCGGCGGGGGCGCCGTCGGCGGTGGCAAGGGTGACGGTGGCCGTGCCTTCGAGATGCTCGAACCAGCGCAGAAGCGCGCCGCCGCCCCTGACCGGCACCGGCGCCGAGGGCGGCAGGCTTTCGACCCGCGCCACCCGCAGGTCGAGCCCCGGCAGGGCCGGCGGCAGGGGCTCGGGGATGGCAAAGTCGGGCGTGCGCCAGTTGGTGCGCGGACCGGCAAGGATGCGCGTCGGGGCCGCCGCGTCGGACGGCTGTGCGGCAACGCGGGCAAGCGCGGCCCCAAGGGCCGGCGACAGGGTGAAAAGCCCCGGCATCGCCACCAGCGCCCAGGGCGACAGATCGGCCGTCTCGGGCCCGATGACATCGACCGACAGCCCGGCCCGGCGAAAGGCGCGGTAGGTGTCGAAGACCAGGCGGAAATAGTCGAAATCCGCCCCCTGCGGCTGGATCTTCGTCGCCCAGGCCGAGGCGTAGTCGAAGACGATGGCCACGTCGCCCCGGACCGGCGCGCCCGGATCGAGGGCGGAAAGCTCGGCGGCGACGGTCTCGACCTCGGCCAGGGCCGGGGCGGGGGCGCCGTCGGGCCGGAGAAGCCCGGCGTGCATCTGTTCCTGGGCAAAGGGCGCCTGGCGCCAGCGGAAGTAGCTCACGACCTCGGCGCCGTGGGCGAAGGCCTCCCACGTCCAGAGGCGCACCATGCCGGGCAGGGGCGCGGGGTTCCAGGGCGCCCAGTTCACGGGGCCGGGCTGTTGCTCCATCACCCACCAGCGCCCGCGGCCGACGCCGCGGTAGAGGTCGTGGTGGAAGGCCTGGAAATCCGGGTCGCCCTGGCGCAGGAAGCGGCGCTTGTGGTCGGGGTCGGCCTCGAGCCGGTCCGAGAGAAAGCCGATGGGGTAGCTGTCCCAGGTCGCGATGTCGAGGTCGGCCCCCACCTGCCAGTGGTCGAAGTCGGTGATCCGGCCCATGTAGTTGTGCAGGATCGGCCGGTCGGAATGGGCGCGGATGGCCGCCACCTGGGCGCGGTTGAAGGCCACGACCTGGTCCGAGGCGAAGCGGTGCCAGTCCATGGCATGGGCGGGGTTGGGCTCGGTCACGGTCAGGTTCGGCGGCGCGATCTGGGCGAAGTCCTGATACTCCATCGACCAGAAGACGTTGCCCCAGGCGGCGTTCAGCGCCTCGACCGAGCCATAGCGGGCCGCCAGCCAGTCGCGGAAGGCCCGCGCCGCGACGGGGCCGAAAGCTTGCGTCGTGTCGTGGCAGCCGTATTCGTTGTCGGTCTGCCAGGCGGCAAGGGCGCCGTGGCGGCCATAGCGGCGGGCCAGGCGTTCGGCCATGCGGGCGGCCTCGGCCCGGTAGCCGGCATGGGCGAAGTCATAGTGCCGCCGCGACCCGAAGCCGCGCGGGCGGCCGGCGGCATCGACCGGCACCATGTCGGGGTAGAGATCGAGCATCCAGCGCGGCGGCGTCGCCGACGGCGTGCCGAGGACGACCGACAGCCCGGCCCGCCCCAGCGTGTCCATGGCCCGGTCGAGCCAGTCGAAACGGAAGTCGCCGGGGCTGGGTTCGAGGCGCGACCAGGCGAACTCTCCGATGCGGACGACGCCGATGCCGGCTCGGGCCATGCGGGCCGCGTCTTCGGGCCAGCGGTCCTCGGGCCAGTGTTCGGGGTAGTAGCAGACGCCAAGGCGGCGGTCGGTCATGGCAGGATCACCCGGTGTTCGGCCAGCCCCGGGCCGATCCCGGGGCCGGTGGCGGAAAAGGTCATGCCGGCCTGGGGCTGGGCGGCGCGCTCGGCCGCCGAAAGCCCCTGGGTCGCGGTGGTCGCAAAGAGCGTCCCGAGCCCCGGGCCCCCGAAGGCCGGGCACGAGACATGGGCCGTGGGCGCCGTCACCCGGGCCACCCGGCGCCCCGCCTCGTCATAGGCCGAGACCCGCGCCGCCCCCCATTCGGCCAGCCACAGCCGGCCGGCCGCGTCGAAGACGGCGCCGTCGGGGTTCAGCCCCTCGGCCGCGAGGTCGAGGAAGACCTCGGGCCCGGCGGCGGGCCAGCCGGTTTCGGGGTCGAGCGCGACGCGCCAGACGGTCCGCGCCGCGGTATCGGCGAAGGTCGCGAAGCCGCCGCCGGGCGGGAAGGCGATGGCGTTCGAGATGGTGACGGGCGCGAAGAGCCGCCTGAGCTCGCCCCGCCACCAGCGCCAGACGGCGCCGGCCCCGGGCTGGGCGTCGAGGCCCATGGTCCCGATCCAGAACCCGCCCCAGGGGTCGGCGCGCCCGTCGTTCGAGCGCGTCGCGGGGTTGTCGGCCTCGAGCGGGCAGAGGGGCGTGGACGTGCCCGTGGCAAGGTCGAAGAGCCGGAGATCGGTGGCCGAGGCGACGAGAAGCCGGTCGCGATCCACCCAGCCGGCGGCCGAGACATGCGTCTCGAAGGTCCAGGCGGCCGGCCCTTCCGCGGTGCGCGTCAGAAGGCGCTTTCGCATGATGTCGAACCAGAAGAGCTGGCCGCGTTCGGGGTGCCAGAGCGGCCCCTCGCCAAGGGTCAGGGCGCGGTCGTCGTAGGGCCGGAAGGTGGCGGCCGGGGCGGTCGGGTCCTCGGTGCGGTCCGATCTGGGCCGGGTCATGGGTGTCGGGTCCTCTGTCCGGGGTGGGCGCGGCGTCGGGGCGGTGTGCGCGGGGTGCGGGGTGCGGCGCCCGTCAGCCCGGGGTCGGGGCGCGGCCCTGCGTCGCCCCGGCCGGTTCAACCCCCCGGGCGGCGTCGAAGGCGGCGACGATGCGCGCGGCGCGGGCCCCGACCTCGGCCGCCGTCATGCCGGGGCGGTAGAGCGCCGTCCCGAGGCCGAAACCCGCCGCGCCGGCCGCCAGCCAGTCGGCGAAATCGTCCGGGCCGACCCCGCCGACGGCATAGACCGGCATCTCGGGCGGCAGCACGGCCGAGAGCGCCCCGAGCCCGGCCGGGCCGCAAAGCGCGGCGGGGAAGAGCTTGAGCCCCGTGGCCCCGGCGCGGATGGCGGCAAAGCATTCGGTCGCCGTGAAGACGCCGGGCAGGCAGGCCATGTCGTGAAGCCTTGCGGCGCGGATGACGACGGGGTTGCAGTCGGGCGCGACGACAAGCCGGGCGCCGATGTCGGCAAGGCGGCGCACGTCCTCGGGGTCGAGGACGGTGCCCGCCCCGATGCGTGCCCGCCCCGAGAAGGCCCGCACCAGCCGGGCGATGCTGTCGAAGGGCCGGGGCGAGTTGAGCGGCACCTCGATGGTGTCGATCCCGGCCTCGAGAAGGGCGGCGCCGACGGGTTCGGCCTCGTCCGGGGTGAGGCCGCGAAGGATGGCGACAAGCGCGCGGCCCCGGGGGTCCGGCCCCGTCGGTCCCTTCGGCGTGGCGGTGTCGTGGTCGGTCTGCGGTTCTGGGCGGGTCATGCCGTGGTCCCCCTGGTCAGCATGGCGTGCGCGGCGGCAAGGCCGCGGCGGGTCATCTCGTCGGCGTCGGCAAGGCGGGGCCGGACGCCCTGGGCGTCGAGGGCGCGGGCATAGCGCGCGGCAAGCCCCGGCGCCCCGACGATGGCGACCGCGCGCCCGAGCCACCAGGGCCGGGCGGCGGCCAGCTCGGCCCCGACCAGACAGCCCGACAGCCGGGCGCGGGCGGTGGCGGCCGGAAGCCCGGCGACCAGATCCTCGGCCCGGATCGAGAAGAGCGCCCGGGCGAGCCGTTCGGGGCGGCTCAGCGTCTCGGCCAGGGCGGCGTCGAAGGCGGCGTCGTCCCAGGGCTCGGGCGTGCCGCCGCCTCCGTTCCCGCCGCCGCCGTTCCCGTCGCCCAGCGAGTGGCGCAGCACCGTGTGGCGCGACAGCGCGGCAAAGAGCTCTCCGGTCATGAAGGTGGCGAAGCTTGTCACCTCGCCGGCCGAGACCTCGGCCCATTTGGCATGGGTCCCCGGCAGGCAGATGACCCCGTCGAAACCGGGATGGGCGGCCAGAAAGCCCGCGATCTGGGTTTCCTCGCCGCGCATCACGTCGGCATGCGGCCGGCGCTGGCGGAGCCCCGGCACGACATGCACCTCAAGGCGCGGATCGGCCGCCGGCGCCCTGACGAGCCCGGCGCCGAGGGGCGGGCAGGGCAGGTCGCGATAGGGCGCCTCGACCCAGCCCTGGCGGGACCCGACCATGCCGCAGGCGACGACCGGCGTCGCCCGCCCGGGGCGAAGGCGCGGCCCCACGGCCTGAAGAAGCGCGGGCTCGAACCCGCTGCGGTCAAGCCCGCCCATGCCGGCATCGGCGGCGACATGGAAAAGGACGCGGCCGGCGTCGTCGAAGCCCCAGGCGCGCAGGCGGCTGGTGCCCCAGTCGACCCCGATCCAGGCGGGCGGCGCGGCCTCGGCCGAGGTGTCGTGCCGCCGGGCGCCGGGGTCGGGACGGGCGCCGGGGTCGTGACGGGCGGCGACGGCCGGGGCCTCGGCCCGCCCCGCCGCGTCCCGTGCCGCGTCGCGTGCCGCATCCGGCCCCGCGCCGGGCGGCGTCGTCATGCTCCGGGGCGGTGTCATCCGGTCACCACGACGCCGCCGTCGACGACCATGCACTGGCCGGTCATCATCGTCGAGGCGGCCGAGGCGAGGAACAGGACGGGGTCCACCATGTCGTCGGGCGAAAGGTGACGCTTGAGGCACTGGCGGTCCATGTGGGCGGCCAGATCCTCGGGGGTGGCCCACATCTCGATCTGCTTTTCGGTAAGCACCCAGCCCGGCGCCAGCGCATTGACGCGGATGTTGTCGGGCCCGAACTCTCGGGCCAGGGCGCGGGTCATGCCGGTGATGCCGGCGTTGGCGGTGACATAGACCGGATAGCCGGCATTGCCCATCATGTAGCTGATCGACGAGAAGTTGACGATGGTCCCGCCGCCGGCGTCCTTCATCATCGCAACCGCCTTCCGGCAGGCGAAGAAATAGGCCCGCAGGTTGACGCCCATGAGCCGTTCCCACGTCTCGGGGTCCACGTCCTCGGTGCGGTGGCGCTGATCGTTGGCGGCGTTGTTGACAAGGACGGTGACGGGGCCGTGGGCCTCGGCGGCGCGGTCCATCGCGGCCTCGAGCGCGGCGGTGTCGGCGATGTCGCAGGGAATGAACAGCGGCCGGCGGCCGTGGCGGGCCTCCATCTCGTCGGCGAAGGCGGTGGCGTCGCGCCGCTGGACGAAGGCGACGTGCGCGCCCTCGGCCAGGAAGCCGTCGGTCAGCGCGGCGCCGATTCCGCTGCCGCCGCCGGTGATGAAGACCGAGCGGCCGGAAAGGTCGGGATAGCGGGCGTGGGGCATCAGTGGCTTTCTCTCCAGGGAATGCGGGTGTCCTTGCCGACGAGGAAGTCGAGGTCCGCCCCCCGGTCGGCCTGCAGGACGTGGTCGATATACATGGCGATGTAACCGCGCGAGAAGGGCGGCAGCGTTGGCGCGAAGGCCTCTCGGCGGCGGGCAAGCTCGGCCTCGTCGACCAGAAGTTCGAGCCGCCCGGCCGAGGTCGAGAGCCGGATCCGGTCGCCCGTCCTGACAAGCGCCAGCGGCCCGCCCGCCGCGGCCTCGGGGGCGACGTGCAGGACGACCGTGCCGAAGGCCGTCCCCGACATGCGCGCGTCCGAGATGCGGACCATGTCGCGCACGCCCGCCTGCACCAGCTTCTTCGGGATCGGCATGTTGCCGACCTCGGGCATGCCGGGATAGCCCTTCGGCCCGCAGTTCCTGAGCACCAGCACCGTGTCGGGCGTCACCGGCAGGTCGTCGCGGTCGATGTTGGCCTTCATGTCCTCGATGTCCTCGAAGACATGGGCCGTGCCCTCGTGCTCGAGAAGCTCGGGCGTCGCCGCCGAGGGCTTGATGATGGCGCCGTCGGGCGCAAGGTTGCCGCGGAGGACGCGCAGCCCCGCCGCCGGCTTGAGCGGCCGGTCGATGGGGTGGATCACGTCGCGGTTCCAGCACCGGGCGCCTTCGTGATAGGCGGCGATGTCGCGGCCGAGGACGGTCGGCGCCGGGCGCAGGAGCCCGGCAAGCTCGGCCAGCACCGCGGGCATGCCGCCGGCGTAACAGAAGTCCTCCATGAGGTATTTGCCGGCCGGCATGCAGTTCACGAGAAGCGGCACCTCGGCGCCGATCTCGAAATCGTCGAGCGCGAGGGGCACGCCGACGCGCCCGGCCAGCGCCAGAAGGTGCACCACGGCATTGGTCGAGCCGCCGACGGCGGCATTGGCAAGGATCGCGTTCTCGAAGCTTTCGCGGGTCAGGACCTTCGAGAGGCGGAGGTCCTCGTCGACCATCTCGACGATGCGCCGGCCGGTCATGTGCGCCAGCGCCATGCGCCGCGCGTCCACCGCCGGCAGGGCGGCGTTGGCGGGCAGGGACAGGCCCATCGCCTCGACGAGGCTGGCCATGGTCGAGGCCGTGCCCATGGTCATGCAGACCCCGGCCGACCGGCTCATGCCCGATTCGGCGGCCATGAAGTCGGCAAGGCTCATCTCGCCGGCGCGGACGGCTTCCGAGAACTTCCAGACATCCGTCCCCGAGCCGATGTCGCGCCCCTGCCACTTGCCGTTCAGCATCGGCCCGGACGAGACGACGATGGTCGGCAGATCGACCGAGGCCGCGCCCATGAGCTGACCCGGCGTGGTCTTGTCGCAGCCGCCCAGAAGCACGACCCCGTCGATGCCGTAGCCGCGAATGGATTCCTCGACATCCATCGCAAGAAGGTTGCGATAGAGCATCGCCGTCGGCTTGATCTGCGTCTCGCCGAGGCTCATCACGGGAAACTCGACCGGAAAGCCGCCGGCCTCCCAGACGCCGCGTTTCACGCCCTCGGCCAGGTGGCGCAGGTGGTGGTTGCAGGGCGTGAGCTCGGACCAGGTGTTGCAGATGCCGATGATCGGCCGGCCGTCGAAGACGTGATCGGGGAAGCCCTGGTTCTTCATCCACGAGCGGTGGATGAAACCGTCCTTGTCGAGCTTGCCGTACCAGTGGGAAGAGCGGCGTTTCTTCGTCATTGGCTGTCGCTCCCGGAAGGGGGGTGAGGGGTGGGACGGTCGCGGCCGGCCGCGCCGGCGGGGCCGAGGCGGCGGCCCTCGACGACATGGACGGTGGCCGGGAAGGCCCAGGGCAGCGTGAGCCCGACGGAGGCCAGCGCCGCCCCCGAGGCCGTGACCGGCCCGTCCTTCAGCGCCACCTCCCCCCGCGAGAGGGCGGGCAGCGCCTCTGGCGCCAGGGCGCGGCATTCGTAGTGCGCCGCCGGGTCGAGCCCCGAGAGCGGCACGGGCCGCGGCAGGATCTGCGCCGGGCTGTCGATGACGGCCGCGAAGAGGACGAAACGCGCCGCGTCAGGGGCGAGGTGCAGCTCGGCCAGAACGGCGGGGTCGCCCGTTTCGAGCGGCAGGATGTCGGCGCCCAGAAGCCAGTCGCGGTTGGCCTTCCACCAGCGGGTGACGGCGGCAAGGGTATCGGCTTCCTCGGCCGTCAGCTCTCTCGGGTCCATCTCGAAGCCCATGTGGCGCGCGGCGGCCGTCCAGGCGCGGAAGGCCATGGGCAGGACCCGCCCCGAGGTGTGGCAGACGCGCGGCCCGACGTGGCTGCCGGTGACGGCGGCCGGCAGGAAGAGCGCGGCGTGATGCTGGATGCGCTGGCGTTCGATGGCGTCGTTCGAATCCGAGAGCCAGACGCGGTGCGTGCGCGCGAGCATCCCGTAGTCGATGCGCCCGCCGCCCGAGGCGCAGCTTTCCCACTCGACATCCGGGTGCGCGGCGCGAAGCCGGTCGAGAAGCGCCCAGACGCCGCGGGTCTGCGCCGCGTCGGGCCAGGGCAGGACGCGGTTGTGGTCCCATTTGACGTAGTCGGCCCGCGTTTCGGTCAGGATGGCCGAGATGGCGTCGAAAAGATGCGCCTGCACCGCCGGCCGGGCCATGTCGAGGACGAGCTGATGGCGTCCCTTGGGCTGATCCGCCGGGCCGAGGATCCAGTCGGGATGGGCCCGGGCGAGGGCCGAATCGGGGCTGATCATCTCGGGCTCGAACCAGATGCCGAAGCTCATGCCGAGCTTGCGCACATGGTCGGCGAAGGGGCCAAGCCCGTCGGGCCATTTGCGCCGGTCCACCTGCCAGTCGCCCAGGCTGGTCGTGTCGTCGTCGCGCCGCCCGAACCAGCCGTCGTCAAGGACGAAGCGTTCGGCGCCAAGGCGCGCGGCGCGGGCGGCGATGTCGCGAAGCGTCGCCGGGTCGTGATCGAAATAGACCGCCTCCCAGCAGTTGTAGTGCACGGGCCGCGCCGTGGCCGGGCGCGCCGCCGTCCAGGGCACCAGCCGGTCGCGCACGAGGCGCTGGAAGGCGCGGGCGACGGGCTGTGTCCCGGCGCCCGACCAGGTGGCGTAGAGCGTCGCGGTGCGGGCGCGGGTGAGGGCCGCGGGCTCGGCCCCCGGGACGGCGCCGAACTGGACCTGGCGGCGGCCGTCGGGAAGCTCTTCGACGACCGACATGTGCCCGCCCGACCAGCCGTAGTGGAAGGCGTGCACCTCGCCGTGCGCGGGGCCGGCGCCGGGCGTCGTGACGAGAAGGCCGGGGAAATGCTCGTGCCCCGTGCGGCCCGTGGGGTTGTGGCGCACCAGAAGGCCGGGGCAAAGGGGGCGGTGGACGGGCTGAAACTCTCGGCACCAGCGGCCGGCGAACTCGACCGCCACGCGCGGGCCGGCCGGCAGGGGCAGGACCGGCGCCGCCAGCCAGTCGACGATGACCGGCGTCGCGGCCGCCAGCGCCGCCGAAAGGGCAAGCGTCCCCGTCGCCGGGTCGAGCGCGATCTCGGCCGTCCAGACAAGGCCGAGGCCCGCGTCCTCGGCGGTGAAGTGAAGCTGCGTCCCGGTTGCCCGGACGCCGGTCAGGCGAAGGCGCGGGTGGAGCGCCCGCCCGCCGGCCGCGCGCAGCCTGAGGCCCGGGTGGCCCGGGAAGGGCGCCGCCGCGTCGGGGCAGAGCGTGATGGCCGCGGGCGCATCCATCATGCCGCCGGTCACGTCCGGCCGGCTGGCGCGGGTCAGCGCGTCCAGATCCTCGTCGGCGGCAAGGGGCGCGCCCCAGTGGACGACGAAGGGAAGCCCGCCGCGCGCCGCGACGACCAGCGTCTGGCGCCCGTCGTCAAGCCGCCAGGCCCCCGAAAGGGCGGCCCGGTCCGCGCCGTCGCCGCCGTCGGTGCCGTCGGGGCCGGCAGGTCCCGCGTCCCGTCCCGTGCCGGGTCGGGCCTCGGTGCCGGTTTCGCGCCCCGTCGCGTCTCCCGTCGCGTCTCCGGTCACTTCACCGCCCCCAGCGTCAGCCCGGCGATGAAGTGCCGCTGCATGAGGAAGAACATCGCCACCGGCGGCAGCGCCGCGACGATGGCCCCGGCCGAGACGAGGTGCCATTGCGCCACCCACTGGCCGTTCAGCGAATAGAGCCCGGCGGTGATGGGCTGGCTCTCGGCGCCCTGGGTCAGCACCAGCGCCCAGAAGTAGTCGTTCCAGATGAAGGTGAAGATGAGCACCGCCAGCGCGGCGATGGCCGGTTTCATGAGCGGCAGCACGACGTGCCAGAAGATGCGGAATTCGCTGACGCCCTCGACGCGGGCGGCCTCGATGAGCTCGAAGGGCAGGGCGCGGATGAAGTTGCGCATGAAGAGCGTGCAGAAGCCGGTCTGGAAGGCGATGTGGAAAAGCGCAAGCCCCGTGACCGTGTTGTAGAGTCCGAGCTGAAGCGTCAGGTCGCGCACCGGCACCATGAGGATCTGGAAGGGCACGAAGTTGCCGGCCACGAACATGAAGAACAGAAGAAGGTTGCCGCGGAAACGGTAGACGCCGAGCGCAAAGCCCGTCATGCACGACAGCGCCACCGCCCCGATCACCACCGGCACCGTCACCCGGAACGAGTTCAGGATGTAGCGCGCAATGGGGGTGTTCTCGAAGATGGCGGTGTAGTTCTGGACAAGGTGGAAGTCCGTCGGCCAGCCCCAGTAGTTGCCGGCGATGATGTCGCCCTGCGCCCGGATCGAGGTCAGCGCCACCGCCAGAAGCGGCAGAAGCCAGATGACGAGCGCCACCGGCAGCCCGACGCGATAGAGGATCTGCCAGTGCCGGGCGGTGCGTTCGATGGGTGTCGGAAACATCAGCGGCCCCCCGTCTCGTCGCGGTACATCTTCCAGAGGAAGGCCGCGATATAGACCATCATGATGAGGAAGAGGACGACGGCGATGGCCGCGCCGTAGCCCATGCGGAACCCGTATTCCGAGAACGCCTGTTCGTACATGTAGAAGGCAAGGACCCGGCTTGACCCCCAGGGCCCGCCGTCGGTCATGATCGACACGAGGTCGAAGGACCGCAGCGCCCCGATCACCGTCACGACCACGGCGATGAAGGTCGCCGGGCGCAGCTGCGGCAGGATCACGTGCCAGAGCATCCGCCAGCCCTTGGCGCCGTCGAGGCGGGCGGCCTCGATCTGTTCGGGATCGACGGCGTTGAGGCCGGTCAGATAGAGGATCATGCAATAGGCCGTCTGCGGCCAGAGGCCGGCGGCGATGATGCCGTAGGTCACCCAGCGTTCGTCCCCGAGGACGTTGA
>RFGD01000300.1 GCA_003696705.1 Alphaproteobacteria bacterium
TCAGCACCCCGTGCGTTTCGAGGGCACGCTGACGATGCCCGACGACAAGGTTCTGTCGCTTGTCCGTGCCTTCGACCTTCCTACCTATGTCGCCGCCTTCGGGAACGAGACGGTTGCGCTTCGCAAGGCCCTTCAGGCGCTCTTTCACTTCACCGACCACGAGGCGCTTGACCTTGGCGGCATGCGCATCTCGGTCGAAGCCCCCATCGACGTGCAGGCCGCCGTCGGGGACATCCTTTCCTTCTCGAACCGCCGGGTGCTGCGGAACGGACAGCTCGAAGCCGTTCCCGGTCCCGCCTGGGACACGGTCACCGTCTCGTCGACGGCAAGCTATGATCCCGCCAGCCCGACGCGGCTTTCGAACGTCGCCAACGTCGCGAACGTTCCGGTTGGCGCGCGCGTCATCGGCGCCGGTGTCGGCCGCGAGATCTATGTGCGCGATCGCAACGTCTCGGCCGGAACGCTGACCTTGTCGAAGCCGCTTCACGGCGCCGCGGGCACCAGCACCTTCCAGTTCGAGCGCTTTCAGTATCTTCTTGATTTCAGCGGCTTTGAATGGCTTTCGCGCTTCGTCGTCGCGGATGTCGAATTCAAATGCAACGGCGCGGCAAGCGGCCTCATGCTGCCCCGGGACGGACTTGTCACGCATGTGCGCGACTGCTTCTTCACCGAGCCGCGGGACCGCGCCATCACCTCGATCGGCTCCGGCTGTCAGGGGATGCTGGTCGACCGGTGTCAGTTCCTTTCGAACGAGCAGTCGCTCAACGCCCAGGACCGCACGTCGGTGGCCATCAACACCAACGCCAACGACGTGAAGATCCGCGACAACCGCTTCGTCAGGTTCCGGCACGCCATGGTCCTTGGCGGCTCGGGGAACATCATCCAGGGCAACCACGCCTTCCAGGGCGACAACCAGCCCCAGGGCACTCGCCTTGCCAGCATCGTCCTTGGCCAGATCAATCCGAAGACGGTGATCAACGGGAACTACATCGACAACTCGTGGATCGAGTGGACGAACGAGTTCGATGCCACACCGGATTTCTCCTCGGGCTTTTCCTTCGGCAATCTCAGCATCGTGGGCAACATGTTCACCGCGAACGATGTCGGGAACTGGTTCCGCTGGATCGTCATTCGCCCCTATGGACAGGGCCAGTTCATCAACGGGCTGTCGATCTCGGACAATGTCTTCAAGTCGCTGAACGGCGCCGTTGACCGGTTCGAGGGCGTCGATGCCTCGATCGCGCCGCTCGACATGTCACGGGCGCGAAACATCCGGATCGAGGGCAACGCCTTCAACAACGTCTCGGCGCCTGCGCGCAATCCGGTGACCCTTGACGTGGCCGAGAACACGCCCGCGGCCACCTGGGCGGTCGACCTGGCGGATTTCCTGCCCTTTGGCGGGATCGTGCGCGGCGCACAGTCCCTTGTCGCGATCGGTCCGATCACCGACACGGCCGGGGCGACCGTCAGCGACTTTCCGCACCTCAAGACGGGTCAAGGCGCGAACGGGACTGAACTGCACGTTGTCTGGCCCCGGCCTGTACAGGGAAAGATCCAGGTCACGGCACGCGTGGACAACCCCAACTGAGCCTGTCGGCCCCCTCAAGCCCCGCCCGAACGGCGGGGCTTTTTTCTTGAGAAGGCCGCGCGCGGGCCTATTCTCTTTTCATGGAACACCTGCCGCCGACCGAACGACTTTCCACCCACGAAGTCGAGAACCAGCCCGAGTTTCCCGACGACATCGACCTTTGGTGCGACGACCCGGCGCTTTCGCGGCACGCGGCGGCAGCCGGGGCCGACACGGCGCGTCTGGCCGCCTTCGGGCTCGAGGCCGGCCGCGCCGCGTGGCGCGAGGCGGCGCGGAATGCCAATCGCTGTCCGCCGGAACTTCACCTGTTCGACCGCGGCGGTCGCCGCCTCGACGAGGTTCGTTTCCACCCCGACTATCACCGGCTCATGGCCCTTGGCATCGGCCACGGATATGCCGCGCTGCCCTGGACACCAGAGGGCGCCGAGGGCGGGCACGCTACCCATGCCGGCCTGGTCTGGATGATGACACGGCTCGAACCCGGCGTCTGCTGCCCCATGACGATGAGCTATGCCGCCGTGCCGGCACTTGGCGCGGCCGATGCCGAAACGGCGGACTTGTGGCGCGCCAGGCTGGTGTCGGCAAGCTATGACCCGCGGGTTCTGCCCGTCGCCGACAAGTCGGGGGCGACGATGGGCATGGCGATGACCGAAAAGCAGGGCGGTTCGGACGTCCGCCGAAATACGACCCGGGCCGAACGCGACGGCACGGCCTGGCGCCTGACCGGGCACAAGTGGTTCTGTTCGGCGCCCATGTCCGACGGTTTCCTCACCCTGGCCCAGACCGACGGCGGGCTGACATGCTTTCTCGTTCCAAGATGGCTGCCCGACGGGACGCGGAACGCCATCCGTCTTCTTCGCCTCAAGGACAAGCTGGGCGACCGGGCCAACGCCTCGGCCGAGATCGAATACGAACGCGCCTTCGCCCTTCAGCTCGGAGACACCGGCGCCGGCGTGCGCACGATCATCAGGATGGTGCACCACACGCGGCTCGACACGGCCATCGCGCCGGCGGCGATCATGAGCGCGGCGCTTGGCGAGGCGGTCATATGGGCGTCGGGCCGGTACGCGTTTCAGCGCCGGCTGATCGACCAGCCGTTGATGGCGCGGGTCCTTGCGGAAATCGCGCTCGAGGTCGAGGGGGCGGCCGCGCTCGGCTTCGGTGTTGCGCGGGCCTTCGACGGCTCGGACGAGGCCGACCGGGCCATGGCCCGCATCGGCGTGGCGCTTGCGAAATACCTCAACAATCGCCGCTGCACCGCCGTCGTGCACGAGGCGATGGAGGTGATGGGCGGCATGGGCTATGTCGAGGACACGCCCATGCCGCTGCTGTTTCGCCAGGCCCCGCTCAACGGCATATGGGAAGGGGCTGGCAACGTGATATGCCTCGATATCCTGCGCACCCTCTCGCGCGAGCCGGCGGCGATGGACGCCCTCAGCGACATCTTTGCCGAAACGGCCGGCGCCTCGGCTCGGCTGGATCGGGCCGTCGCCGAATTCAGGGCCACATGGCCACGCCTTCCGGCAGAGATCGATGCCCGCCTCTTTGCCGAGCGTCTGGCGTCGATCCTGGCCGCCGCATTCCTTGTCAGGGCGGGCCAGGCCGAGATCGCCGACGCGTACGTCCGGACGCGGCTTCCCGCGGATCGCGGTCTGTCGATCGGCACCGCGACGGGTGTGGACCCCCATCCGATCCTGAAGGCGCTCGTGCCGGCCGCGGCCTTCTAGGCGGCAATCCGGGCGATCGCCTCGTTTGCAGCCTTCAGCGACGCCTCCGCGTCGGTCGCGAGACGGTCCGCGGCAACGATCTCGACATCCCGAATGCCTATGAAACCGAGCACATGGCGAAGATAGCCTGTGGCGTGGTCGAATTCCGAGCCCACCGGGACCCCGCCCGAAGTGACCGCCAGGATCGCCCGCTTGCCGGTCAGAAGCCCCTCGGGCCCCTCGTTCGTGTAGCGGAAGGTGACGCCCGCGCGGCAGACGAGGTCAATCCAGGCCTTGAGTGCCGCAGGAATGGCAAAGTTGTAGATGGGTGCCCCGATCACGACGACGTCGGCGTCCCTGAGTTCGGCGATCAGCTCGTCCGAAAGCGCCAGGCGCGCCTTGTCCTCGGCGGTGCGCGCCTCGGGCGGGGTGAAGTTCGCCTTGATCCACGCCTCGTCCACGGCGGGCAGCCCGTCGGCCACGTCGCGCGTCACGATTTCGGCACCCGCGGCGCTGAAGCGCGCGGCGATCTCGGCCGTGAGTTTCCTCGAGACCGAGGCCGCGCGCCGGCCCGAGCTGTCGATCCGAAGCACTTTCATCGCGTTTCCTTTCGTTGTGTCTGGTTCGCCCCTTGGGGTCCGTCCTCAGGACACAACAATTCGTTCCTTGCGTCAGTGAACGCAATGCCGATAAAGAAACAGAAACTGTGAGGTCATGCACAATGGATGTCGACAGCTGGGACGAGATCCGGACGGCCTATCAGGTCGCGCGCCTTGGCACGGTGAGTGCCGCAGCCGCGGCGCTTGGCGTCCATCATGCCACCGTCATCCGCCACATCGACGCGCTCGAGAAGAAGCTTGGCGCGAAGCTGTTCCAGCGCCATGCGCGCGGATACACCCCGACCGAGGCGGGCCTCGACCTTCTGGGGGTGGGTGGCGCGACCGAACGGCAACTGCAAGAGCTCGTCGGGCGGATCAAGGGGCGTGGCGCGACCGTCTCGGGCGAGCTGATCGTCACGACCGTGTCTTCCTTTTCGGGCCTCCTTGCCAGCGCCATCGCCACCTTCGAGGAACAGCACCCCGAAATCGTCGTCCGCATTCGCATCGACCAGCGGGTCCTGAAGCTCGAATACGGCGAGGCGCATGTCGCCGTGCGCGCAGGGACGCGGCCGAACGAGCCCGACAACGTGGTCCGTCCCTTCGTGACACCCGCCGTCGCCCTCTACGCCGCCCGGCGTTACGTGGCGCGGCACGGCAAGATCGAGGGGCTGGGCGATCTTCCGAAGCACCGCTTCGTCGGTTTCGACGATGCCGCGAGCCGCGCCCCCTTCAACCTGTGGCTTCGACAGCACGTGGAGGAAGGCCAGATCACGACCCGCTCGAACGATATCAACACCCTTTACGAGGCGATCCATGCGGGCTGCGGCGCCGGGTTCATGCCGGTCTTCGAGGCGGAAAAATACGGCGATGCGCTCTATCAGCTCATGCCACCGCGCCCGGAATGGTCGGTACCGACCTGGCTTGTGACGCATGTCGATCTTCACAGGACACCAAAGGTGCAGGCATTCCTTTCCCACCTGCGTGAAGCGTCCAGGAACTGGGCCACGATATGACGTCTGACACGGACGAGGCGACGGCGCCGCGCCGGGGGCGGCTTGGCGCGCCGGCCCGCGGGCATCTGGCGATGCTGCTCTTCTCGGGTCTGGTCGGCGGCTCGTTCTCGCTCGGCACGATGGCCGCCAACGAGATTGCGCCGGTTGCGCTCACGGCCGCGCGGTTTGCCATCGCCGCATCGCTTGTCGCCGTCCTTGCGTTCGCGACGACAGGGGTGCCGCGCTCGGCCTTCCGGGCCCCGTGGCGCTATCTCGTTCTGGGTGCGCTATTCGGAAGCTATTTCGTCCTCATGTTCGAAGGGCTGAAGACGGCAAGCGCGGTTTCGGCGTCGGCCGTCTTCACGCTGACCCCCATCATGGCGGCGGGCTTCGGCTGGGTCCTCTTGCGCCAACGGCTGACGCCGCGCATCGCGCTGGCGCTGGCGACGGGGGCGGCCGGCGCGCTTTGGGTGATCTTCCGCGGCGATCTTGCCGCCATGCGCGCCTTCGCCATCGGGAAGGGCGAAATCATCTACCTCTTCGGCTGCGCGGCGCACGCGCTCTATACGCCGATGGCGCGCAGACTCAACCGGGGGGAACCGGTCCCGGTCTTCACGCTCGGCATGCTGATTGCCGGCACCGCCGTCCTGACCGCCGTCGGATGGACGGAAATCCGCGCCACGGACTGGGCGAACCTGCCACCCATCGTATGGGTCACCCTTGCCTATCTTTCGATCGGCGCCAGCGCGACGACCTTCATGCTCCTTCAGTACGCAACGCTGCGCCTGCCGTCGTCGAAGGTCATGGCCTACACCTACCTGACCCCGACTTCGGTCATTGCCTGGGAACTGGCGCTGGGCCATGACGTCCCACCGGCCCGCGTGGCCCTTGGCGTGGGCCTGACGGCCGTCGCGCTAGTCATCCTTCTGAAGGAGGAACCGGGCGAAGCGTCGCTTCGATAAGGGACTCGAGGCGCTCCACATCAACCGGATCGAACTGGCCGAAGGATTGCATCCATACCGAGGCCGCGCGCAGGCCGTCCGGCTCGAGCCGGCACCACTTGACGCGCCCGCGCCGTTCCTGGCTGATGAGGCCCGCCCGCGCCAGGATCGCGAGATGCTTCGAGATCGCCGCAAGCGAGATGTCGAACGGCTCGGCGACATCGGTAACCGCCATGTCGTCCTCGAGGAGCATCGAGAGGATCTCTCGGCGGGTCGGGTCGGCAAGGGCCGAGAAGACGAGATCTAGCTGTCCGGACATGGCCCCCAGTAGACCCGGGCCGAGATGATCGTCAACCGATTGGTTGAAGATCGAATTGCCCCCGGAATCGCGCAGCCCGCGCCCAGACCCGCGACGCGCCAGTTGTCGCACTGAATTTTTTTCCTGTTTTCTCAATGCGTTGTCTGATCTTCCGGTGCGCAGCTCGCCGCTTGACTCGTCAAGGGGTCGCTTCTAGGTTCCGCCTCGACCGATCGGAGGGCGCGCGCCCATGTCGAAGACGCCAGACCCGGACCGCCTTAAGGACCTGGACGAGCGTATTCGGGCCGCACGCAAGGCCAGGGCGCCGAAGCCGTCCGGTCAGGACCGCCTGAGCCAGGGGCAACTCGCCTGGCAGATGGTGACAGAGCTTGTGACCGGTCTTCTGATCGGGTTCGGCATTGGCTATGGGCTGGACAACCTGTTCGGCACGCTGCCGGTGCTGATGGTGGTAATGACGCTGTTCGGCCTTGCCGCCGGCATCAAGACGATGCTTCGCACGGCCAGGCTGGCCGAGGAAAAGACGGACGAAAACGCCCGCACGCCGGGCGAGGACAGATAGGGGTCGAGACGTGGCGACGGAAGCTGAAGGCGGTTTCGCAATTCACCCGATGGACCAGTTCCTGGTCAAACCTCTGTTCGGTGGCAGCGAGCTGCACTGGTACACCCCGACGAACGCAACGCTGTGGATGGCCATCACGATCGTCGCCATCGCGCTTCTGTTCGTTCTCGGCACGCGTGGCCGGGGGATCGTGCCGACCCGCATTCAGTCGATCGCCGAACTCACCTACGGCTTCGTCCACAAGATGGTCGAGGACGTCGCGGGCCCCGAGGCGCTTCGCTACTTTCCCTACGTGATGACGATCTTCACCTTCATCGTCTTCTCGAACTTCCTTGGTCTCTGGCCCTACGGCTTCACGACCACGTCGCATCTTGCCGTCACCGGCACGATGGCGCTGGCCGTCTTCATCTCGGTCACGGTCATCGGCTTCGTGAAGAACGGCGTGCATTTTCTCGAACTCTTCTGGATCAAGTCCGCGCCGCTGGTGCTCAGACCCATCCTCGCGATCATCGAGCTCATCTCCTACTTTGTCCGCCCGGTCAGCCACTCGCTCCGACTGATGGGCAACATGATGGCCGGTCACGCGGTGATGAAAGTGTTTGCGGGCTTCGCCGGCGTCCTCGGCCTTGGCGCGATTGCGCCGATCGTCGCCATCTCGGCGGTCTACGCGCTCGAGACGCTCGTGGCCTTCATCCAGGCATATGTCTTCGCGATCCTCACGGTGATCTACCTGCGGGACGCGCTGCACCCGGCGCACTGACGCCGGTCAACGAACGACCTGAACAACAGCTATCCACACACGAAGGAGAAACGGAAATGGCAGTGGAAGGCGATCTCGTCCAGATGGGTGCGCTGATTGGTGCGGGCCTTGCGTGCACCGGCATGGGTGGCGCGGCTGTCGGCATCGGCCACGTGGTCGGCAACTACCTCTCGGGCGCCCTGCGCAACCCGTCGGCGGCCTCCAGCCAGACCGCGACCATGTTCATCGGCATCGCGTTCTCGGAAGCGCTGGGGATCTTCTCGTTCCTCGTCGCGCTTCTGCTGATGTACGCCCAGTAACCTGCGGAACCTGACCCAACCGGCGGTGGCTTCGGCCACCGCTCGTTCCGGGGGCTCGGCGATCCGTCGCGGACCCCCTTTGGTTCATGGAGGTTGCCATGGCATCTGAAGCAACGGAAGCGGCCGGGCACGCGGCGGAGGCGGTCGAGCATGCCCAGGGCATGCCGCAGCTCGACTTCACCACCTACCCGAACCAGATCTTCTGGCTGGTCGTCACCCTGGTCGTCATCTACTTCCTGATGACGCGGGTCATCCTGCCGCGCATCTCGTCGGTCCTGGCCGAACGGGCCAAGACGATCACCAGCGATCTCGAACGGGCCGAAGAGCTGAAGCAGAAGGCTGCCGAAGCCGAGGAAGCCCTGAAGAAGGCCGAGGCGGATGCCAAGGCCGAGGCGCGCCGCATCATTGAAGAAACCAAGGCCGAGATCCAGAAGGACCTCGACGCAGCGATGAAGAAGGCCGAAGCCGAGATCGCGAAGATGGCCGCGGCGTCAGAGGCGAAGATCGCCGAGATCCGCGCGCACGCCGTCGAAAGCGTGGCCGCGGTCGCCACGGACGTCGCGCAAGAGATCGTCTCGGTCGTCTTCCCCGGCAAGGCCAAGGCCGAAGACATCGCGGCGGCCGTCGCGAAGCGAGCAAAGGGGTAATCCGATGCGCAAGCTTGTCACAGCCCTGATCGGCATGATCCCGACGGCGGCGCTTGCGTCGAGCGAGCCGTTCCTGTCGCTTTACAATACCCACACGGTCGTCCTGATCGCCTTCGTCCTTTTCCTTGGCGTGCTCATCTATCTTGGCGTGCACCGGAAGGTCGGCGAGATGCTTGACGCCCGGGCCGAGGGCATTCGCAAGGACCTGGCCGAGGCGCGCGCACTGCGCGAAGAGGCCGAGAACCTTCTGGCCGAGTATGACGCCAAGCAGAAAGAGGTTGCCGAGAACGCCCGCCGCCTTGTCGCCGCCGCCCGGCGCGAGGCCGAGGATGCCGCGAAGGTCGCGCGCGAGGAACTCGACGAGTCGATCCGCCGGCGCATGAAGGCAGCCGAAGAACAGATCGCCTCGGCCGAGGCGGCCGCCGTGCGTCAGGTACGCGACCAGGCGGTGGACGTGGCCGTGGCCGCGGCGCGCGAGGTCATCGCCAAGGCGATGTCGGCGAGCGAGGCGAACAAGCTGATCGACGACGCCATCGGCGAGGTTCAGAAGCGCCTGCACTGATCCTTCGAGTCGGTTTGTCAAAAGGCGGCGGCCCCGAAACGGGCCGCCGCCGTCTTTTTGTGTGGCGCCTTTCACAACAATGGATGCGCCCAAAGGCGTATCCGCCCGATTCCTGCCACAGTCACGCCGGAATTTCGCCGCCGTGTCGCCCGCCCCTTGTCGGCTTTCAGTTTCCGACCTAGTCTCAAGTTATTGAGGAATGCGATTTTTTCGACTCGCACAAGCCGCCTCACGTTACCGGTTCGGTCCGGACCTGAGGCTCGGTGCGTGATTTCAGTAGGAAGTTGCCCGGGGGGGACGGGAATGAAAGGTGTTTTGACTGTTGTGCCGCGCGACGCGGCAGAAAAGGGTTTCAACGGAAAGGTTGTCATGGTGACCGGGGGCGCAGGCTTTCTTGGGTCACATATCTGCGAACGCGTCATATCCGGCGGCGGCCGCGTAATCTGCGTGGACAATCTCGAGACCGGGCGGCTCGAGAACATCACCGCGCTGGCCTCGCATCCGGCCTTCTCGTTCGTGCGCCATGACGTCATCGAACCCATTGAGGTCGAAGGGCGTCTCGACATGATCTTCAACATGGCCTGTGCGGCCTCGCCGCCGCGCTATCAGCTCGACCCGGTCCACACGTTCAAGACCTCTGTCCTGGGCGTGATGAACCTTCTGGACCTTGCCCGAAAGAAGGGTGCCCGGTTCCTTCAGGCGTCGACGTCCGAGGTTTACGGCGACCCGGAAGTGTCGCCCCAACGCGAAGACTACCGCGGCTCGGTCAACACGCAGGGCCCCCGGTCCTGCTATGACGAAGGCAAGCGGGCCGCCGAGACGCTGATCCACGATTATCACGCGGCCTACGGGGTTCGGACCCGGATCGCGCGGATCTTCAACACCTACGGACCCCGCATGCGGCCGGACGATGGCCGCGTGGTGTCGAACTTCATCATCCAGGCCCTGAAGGGCGAACCGCTCACCATCTATGGCGACGGCTCGCAGACGCGGTCATTCTGCTATGTCGACGACATGGTGGACGGGCTCATCCGCCTCATGATGGCCTCTGATTCGGTGTCCGGCCCGGTCAACCTTGGCAATCCGACCGAGTTCACCATCCTCGAGCTGGCCGAACTGATCGGGGCACGGCTTGGCACCCGGCCCCGCATCGTGTTTCAAGACCTGCCGGTGGACGATCCGCGTCAGCGCCGGCCGGACATCACGAGGGCCCGAATTCTTCTTGGGTGGGAGCCGAAAGTCCCATTGCATGAAGGCCTCGATCGCACGATATCCTACTTTGCGGCGGAACTCGGAACGAAGGCCGAAGCGGAGGGCAGCATTTCATGACAGGACAGCCGGTATTGGTCACCGGGGGTGCCGGCTACATCGGAAGCCATACATGCAAGGCCTTGGCGCGGCAGGGCTGGATTCCGGTCACCCTTGACAATCTGTCGCGCGGCCACGCGGAAGCCGTACGCTGGGGGCCCTTGGTAAGGGCCGACGTTCGCGACCGCGCGGCGGTGGCGGCCGCGATCCGCGAACATGGCATTCGGACCGTCCTGCACTTTGCGGCCTATGCCTATGTGGGCGAATCGGTGGCCGAGCCGCTTCTCTATTACGACAACAACGTCGCCGGCATGATCTCGCTTCTCGAAGCTGCGGCCGAAACGGGCGTCTCGGGCATCGTCTTCTCGAGCTCCTGCGCGACCTATGGGCATCCCGACCGGATTCCGGTCGCCGAAACCGCGCCGCAAAACCCGCTCAGCCCCTACGGCAGAACCAAGCTCTTTTGCGAACGCATCCTCGAGGACAACGCCGCCGCGGGCGGTCCGCGTTTCGTGTCGCTTCGCTATTTCAACGCCGCGGGCACGGACCCCGAAGGAGAACTGGCCGAACGCCACTACCCCGAGACCCATCTCATCCCGTTGGCCTTGCAGGCCGCCTCGGGGGCAGGCCCCGAGTTGACGATCTTCGGGAACGACTATGACACGCCGGACGGCACCTGCATTCGCGACTACATCCACGTCACCGACCTTGCCGAGGCCCATGTAAGGGCCGTGGCCCATCTCGAAGGCGGCGGCGGTTCGGTCGCGGTCAATCTTGGCAGCGGGAAGGGTCATTCCGTCCTCGAAGTGCTCGAGACGATCGCCCGCGTCACCGGCCGGCCCGTGCCGGCCCGCTTCGGGCCGAGGCGCCCCGGCGATCCTGCACAGCTTTTCGCGGACCCGACGCTGGCCCGTCAGGTCCTGGGCTTCGCGACGCGCCGATCGGACCTTCGCACCATCATTGCCGATGCAGCGCCGTCCTTCGGGCTGAAGGTGCTTGATGAAGCGCCTGGCTGACACAGGGAAAACGGACAGCGTTCCGACCGGGGGTCCCTCCATGCCGCCTGCGGCCACCCCCAAGCGCGCCGACGGCGGCTTCCTCGTGCCCATCTTCACAAGGCGGCAGAAGGTTCTTTTCTGGTCGCTGTCGCTCGTGTGGATGGCGCTTGCGGCCAACTTCTGGGTCTGGTGGCTGCGCCCCGAGCACAATCTGGGCACCGTGCGTTACGTCGCCGTGACCCTGGTCATCTTCTGGATCTTTTTCCTTCAGCTCTACTTCGTCCTCATCTTCCTGCGGGCGCGAAAGGCATCGGGCCGGCTCGAGGATCTGGGCCCCGCAAGGGTCGCCATGGTCGTCACGAAGACACCATCCGAGCCCTTCTCGGTCGTTCGCCAGACGCTCGAGGGGATGCTGGCGCAGGACTACCCGCATGACACATGGCTTGCCGACGAGGATCCGGCCCCCGAAACCGTGGCCTGGTGCGAGGCGCACGGCGTGCGCATCTCGACCCGCAAGGGCCGACCCGACTACCACCGCAAGGAGTGGCCGCGCAGGACCCGCTGCAAGGAAGGCAACCTTGCCTTCTTCTATGACCACTACGGCTACGAAAACTATGATTTCGTGGTGCAAATGGACGCCGACCACACGCCGCGCCCCGGCTATCTTCGCGCCATGCTGCGGCCGTTTCTCGATCCGCGGGTCGGCTATGTGAGCGCGCCGTCGATCTGCGCCTCGAACGCGGCCGAAAGCTGGGCCGCACGGATGCGCCTTCATGCCGAGGCAATGTTCCACGGGGTTCTCCAGGCGGGTTACACGAACGGCTGGGCGCCGATGTGCATAGGCTCGCACTACGGCGTGCGCACCCGAGCCCTGCGCGAGATCGGGGGGCTCGGGCCGGAACTTGCCGAGGATCACTCGACCTCGATGATGTTCAACGCGCATGGCTGGCGCGGGGTGCACGCGATCGACGCCATCGCGATCGGCGCGGGACCAGCCACGATCGCCGATCTTGCGACGCAGGAATTCCAGTGGTCCCGCAGCCTCTTGACCCTGCTTCTTCGATACACGCCGCGCTATTTCCGGGGGCTACGGCCGGTCCTGAAGTTCCAGTTCGTCTTCTCGCAGCTGTGGTATCCGCTCTTCGCAATCTTCATGGCGGTGATGTACGCCATGCCGGTCGCCGCCATCCTTTTCGACATCCGCTTCGCCGACGTCACCTACCCGGCCTTCCTTGGCCACTCGATCCCGCCGATGATCGCCCTGGTCGTCCTCGCCACGGCGGTTCGCAACGCGGGGTTCTTCCGCCCGGCGGATGCGCCCGTGATCTCGTGGGAGAAGGCGCTTTTCCCAAGCGCCCAGTGGCCCTGGGTCCTTTGGGGGTGCATCATGGCCGTCCGCGACCGTCTGGTCGGCGGCTTCGTCGATTTCCGCATCACGCCGAAGGGCGAGGCGGCGGACGCCAACCTGCCCTACCGGGTCATCTTCCCGTATGTCCTTCTTGCGGCGGGGGCGCTGGCGACAATCGTCCTGCGGTCGGGTGTGCAGGAGGCCCGGGGGTTCTACATCCTCGCCCTTCTCAACGCGGCGATGTATACTTCACTTGTGTTCATCATCGTCGGCAGCCACCTGCGGGCGAGTCGGGAATTTCTCTGGCGTCGGCCGCTCCTGGCCATGGCCGAGGTGGGGTCGGTGCTGCTTCTGTGCACACTGATCGGCACCGGGCTGGTGGTGCGAAGCGCCGAAAGCATCGACGCGCTGACGGCGGGTGCCGATTGGGCAAGGATCACGCGGGCGCGCTTTACCGCCTTGGGGGCCGGCACCGACCCCGCCCACGGGATCCGTTACGAGTTCACGTTCGGTGACGAGTGAAGGATATTATTGATTTCAGAGGGGGATTTGAAATGAATGGGATTGGGAAGTGGTTCGGCGCCCTGGCCATCCTGGCAAGCGGGCTGGTGGCGCTGCCGGCGGCGGCGCAGATGCCGCTTGTGCCGCCGGGAACGGTGCCGTTTGGCGTCTACGATCCGCAGGGCGACTACGCAGACGAGAAGGGCGTCGCCATCGAACATCTGTTCCTGCCCTGGGAGGACGTCTATCTTCCCAGCCTCGTCGACGCCGACAGCTATGCCGCGTCGCGAAATCGCGCGCTGCTGGTGACAATCGAACCCTGGACCTGGTCGCGCAGCGAACGGAACCGGCCGGCAGCCTTGCGTGCGGGGATCTTTCGCGGCGATTACGACAGGAACATGCGCGCCATCTGCGCGGTTCTGGGGACGCTGTCGGGACCGGTGACGGTGCGCTGGGGCCACGAGATGGACGACCCGTCGGGGCAGTTCATCTGGTCCCGCTGGAAGCCTGCGGACTATATCAAGGCCTATCGCCGCATGATCGACATCTGCCGCGAGGAGGCCCCCGACATCCGCTACATGTGGTCCCCCCTCGGCGAGGAAGGGATGGACGCCTATTATCCCGGCGACGACTACGTCGATCTGGTCGGTCTGTCGGTGTTCGGACTTCAGGGCTTCGACCGGCGCGAGGTCGGCCACGACCGGACCTACAAGGAAGTCCTCAAACCGAAGTATGACCGGGCCAAGGTCTTCGGAAAGCCCATCGTGGTGGCCGAGCTTGGCTATTCGGGCGACGCGGCCTACGTCGCCGCGTGGCACGACGCGGTCCGGCGGGCCGATCCGGATTTTCCGAAGCTGATCGCCGTCGTCTACTTCAACCAGCCCGAGGTCTATCCCTGGCCCTACGGTCTTGGGAAGCCCGACTGGACGATGGGGCGGAACATCACCCGCTGACGGGCCCGACCGGCCCGACGACGACGCGGCCGGCCCTTCCGGGGGCCGGCCGTTTTCCGTTTCCCTTTCCGGAACCCCTCACAGTCGGTGCAAATCCGCGCGAGGGGACCTCGGCCTCCGGCGAACTACCGCTTATCTCCTGAACGGCAGACGTCACATTGTTGACGCAAAAGCGGCCCGGAAAATACACCGACTTCTGCAATCTGTTGGGGATGCTGGAGCCCCGGATCCTTCCGCTGGCGACCGGCCTTGAATCACGTGCACCTTCGTGCGACGGAAAGGGTATCGTTTTGCGACAAGCATTTACATTCAATGTCTTGCGGCGCGCGCTCCTGACCATCGTCCCCATCGTGGCGATGTCGGCGACCGGATGCACCGCCGCCCCCCCGACAGAGATCCCGAGCCGCGACGCGACCGTGTCGGCGCTGGCCGTGACACGCGTGTCGACCTCGGCCGAGGTCGCCGGGGAAACCGCCCGCCCCTCGGGCAAGGTCTTCGACTGGGCGACGGGCCAGTTCGTGACCCCGCCACAACCGAAATCCCAGGAGGCGACGGTGGCGCTCAGAAACTATCGGCGCCTTGGCCGCGGCAGCTACATCTGCTCGCCCAGCGGTTTCGGCAAGCGGTCCCGCTGCTTCTCGCGCTGACGGCGGGTCACGGCACCTCTTCAGTTCCGGCGCGCGGGGCGTCATAAGGAACCCCTGAATGCAGGGGGCTTCTTTCCCGATGGCACGCGCCGGACCCGAGCTGGTCGTCACGAACCTCAATCCCCGGTTCACCGGGGTATCCGCCACAGCGGCCAATGTCGTCCGGCGGCAGGCGGCGCTTCGGCCGCTTGTCCTGGCGGGCTATCCGCTTCCGGGCGGCCCCGAGCCGGTTTCGGTCCGCGCGGCACGACAGGCGTGCCGCGTGCCGCCGGAAGGCCGGCCCTTTGCCATATGGCACGTGCGCCGCAACCCCGAGATGCGGGCCGCCATCTGGGCGCGCGACGTCCTGCGGCTGCCGATCCGCATCGTGTTCACCTCGGCGGCGCGTCGCCGGCACTCGGCCTATCCGCGCTGGCTCATTTCCCGGATGGATGCCGTCATCGCCACCACGGAAGATGCGGCGCGCTACGTTCCCCACGTGCGGGCCGTCGTCCCGCACGGCGTCGACACCGAGCGATTCTCGCCACCCTCGGACCGCGAGGGGGCATGGCGCGCGCTTGGGCTGCCGGGCCGGGCAGGCATCGCGACGATCGGGCGCATCCGCCCCGAAAAGGGCACCGACCGCTTCGTCGAGGCGATGATCGAGACACTCCCCCGGCTTCCCGGATTCACGGCCGTCGTGGCCGGACGTGCCGGCCCCGAGCACGCCGCGTTCGAACGCCGGCTCCGTCAGCGCGTGGCCGAGGCGGGCCTTGCTGATCGCATTGTTTTCACGGGTGAGATCCCGGCCGAACGCATGCCGGATTTCATGAAGGGGCTGAGCCTTCTTGTCGCCCTGCCCCGATACGAGGGCTATGGCATGACGCCGCTCGAGGCGATGGCCTCGGGCGTGCCCTTCATCGGCAGCGACACCGGCAACTTCGCCGCCTTTGCCTCGGCGGGCGGTGGCGAGGTCCTGTCCGAATCCGCATTGGACCGCGTGCCGTCGCTTGTCGCAGGCCTCCTCGGCGATCCCGCGAGGCTTCACGCGGCAAGCGAGCGTGCACGCGCTGCCGCCGTCGAGCGCTTCTCTGTCGTGCGCGAGGTCGAGGGGATCGAGGCCGTCTATCGGGAACTCTGGGACAGGGGAAGGCCGGCATGAAATCCACCGCGTTCATCATCCACCTTGGACGCGCGGCCGCGCGCCGCCGGCAGGTCGAAAAGATCCGCGCCGCGCTGCCCGTCCCGGCCGAGATCCTGGCGGCGACGGATGGCGCGGCCCTCGGCGCTTCCGAGCGCAAGGCGGTCCTTTCCGAGGACCCCCTCTTCGCGCCGCCCTATCCCTTTGCGCTGGGGCCTGGCGAAATAGGCTGTTTTCTCAGTCACCGCCGGGCCTGGAAGGCAATCGTCGAGCGTGGGCTCGACGCGGCGCTCATCATCGAGGATGACGTCGAGATCTCGACGGCCGTCTTTTCCGAGGCTTTCCGTCTTGCCGCCCGGCATGTCGGCCGGCTTGGCTATGTCCAGTTCCAGACGCGGCCCCTTTCCGGCCGGGGCCGCGTCATCGACACCGCCGGAGAGGCGCGGCTGGTGGTCCCCGAGGTCGCACCCCTTCGGACGTCGGCGCAGCTTGTCTCGCGCGCCGCCGCCAAGCGGCTTCTCGAATGTTCGGAACGGATCGACCGTCCCGTCGACTGTTTCCTTCAGCTTCGCTGGGTGACCGGCATCGCGCCGGCCGTCGTCGAACCGTCGGGCGTGGCCGACCGGACGGCAGAGGCCGGTGGCAGCACCATCTCGAGGCGCCGGCGCCTGCCCGAGCGGCTGCGCCACGAGATCCTCCGCCCCATCTACCGCTGGCGCATCGCGCGCGCGTCACGCCGCGCCGCGGCTAGCCCGTCGGCGCCGGGCGGCGGCTCCACTGCTCCCAGATGAACGGATATTCCCAGTCGAGATCGTGCGTTCTCGCCAGCCCTTCACCGATCGCCTGCCGGCGGGCCTGGTCCGCTTCGGCGTAGAGGTGGAACTGAATCTGGAAGCGTTCGATTCGGCTTGCCCAGCCGCTCTCGAGAAGGGCGGGCAGAAGGTCGTATTCCCCCCCTTCGATGTTGATCTTGGCAAGGGCCACCCGGTCGATCGAAAGCGCGTCAAGGTAGGCACCGGCAACCGCCACCCGGCCTTCGACCGTGGCCGGCGCGCCGGACACCGCCGAAGAGGCGTCGCCCGAATCCGAGAGCTTCAGCACCCCCTCGGCCTGCCCGAGGGCGACCGGATGCACGACGACGTCGGCGTCACCCCTGAAGCGCTCGACCAGGCGCCGGGCGAAGGCCGGATGCGGTTCGAAGACATGCACGCGCGCGCCCCATCGCTCGCGCGCCCTGGCGGCCCAGTCGCCGGCGAAGCCGCCGAAATCCAGAACGACGTCGCCGGGCCCGATTCCCTCGACGTCCCAGCGGTGTGCCTCCATTCCGTCCCGGCGCCAGCGTCGGTGGCTCTGATAGACCTGACGCCGCCACGGCTTTTGCCGGAGTTCGCGCCACCGGCTGAGCGAAATCTTCATCTGTCATGCCTCCGAAAGCGCGCGCGATTGCCCAGCGCCCGCGCGGACAGTATTGACCGCAGGGACAGGCGGCAAGAGGGCCGCCGCCGAATGGGAACAGGGCGATGATCTACGCGCGTCTTCTTGGCGGCCTCGGCAACCAGCTTTTCCAGTATGCGACGGCCCGCGCGGTTGCCCTTCGAAACGGCGCCGAGCTGGTGCTTGACGCCCGCCTGTGCCGTGACGATGACCACACGCGCTACGGACTGGGCGCGTTTGCCATCCGGGCGCGTCGGGCCCTCCCGGCTGAACTGCCGCCGGGCCGCGACCGGCCGCTTGCCCACGCGCTCTGGCGCCGCTTCGGCCGTCATCCGCGTTTCGTGCGCGAGCGCGGCCTGGGCTTCAACCCGAGCGTCCTGTCGCTCGGCGATGACGTCTACCTTCACGGCTACTTCCAGTCCGAGCGGTATTTCGCGGACCAGGCCGACATCTTGCGCGACGAGCTGACCATCATCGACCCGCCGACCGCCCCGGTCATGGCGATGGCGGCGACGATCGCGGGCGTGCCGGCCGTGTCGGTGCATCTTCGCCGGGGCGACTATGTCACAGATTCCAGGGCGGCACGCGCGCATGGCGGCGTCGGGGCGGACTATTACGACCGCGCGCTTCGCCTCGTCGCCGAGCGCGCCGGCATCGAGCCCGTCGTCTTCGTGTTCTCGAACGATCCCGGCTGGGCGCGGGAA
>RFGD01000301.1 GCA_003696705.1 Alphaproteobacteria bacterium
GGCCCCGGCCGGTTCGCGGTCGACGTCGACGGCCTTCCGGACGGCATCTATGCGCTTGACGACGGGACCCTTCGGGCCGTTGCGGCCGTCGGCGCGGCGACGCCGGTCGAGTTCGAACGCACGGTCGCCACCGACGAACCGCTGTCGGCCTGGGTCGCACAGAGCGGGGGCGCCACGCTGCGACTGGAAGACGGCATGCCGAAGTTGCGCTTCGTGCGCGCAGGCGCGCCGGTCAGCGGGCGCGGCTGGCTGGGGCTTCTTCGCCGGGGCGCCCATGTGACGGCCGAACTTCGGGTGACGCCCCTTGCGCCGGCGTGGCTTTACCTTGTCCTTGCGGCCGGGCTTTATCTTTCCGGCTGGCTGATCGAGGGGCGCCGGGAAGGCGGGCGCAGCCCGAGACGATAGGTCGTTTCGGACCACCCTTCCTTGTTCGTGCGCGCGCGGATGAAGACCTCGTCGATGGTCGGAGGGATCTCGACACGGGAAAGCGAACGGGTAAAGGGCTGTTCGCGGACATGGGGGTGCAGTAGCTCTCGGACGCCAAGAACGCGGCCGTCCGGCGCGATGACGGCCCACCCGTCGGCGTAATGAGACCAGCCCGTGTCGTCGTGGCGAAGCGTCACGGTGAAGGTCCAGAAGCCATCTCCATCGGCCCGGGCAGTGGCCGAGACGATCTCGACCGGGCCGGCGATGGCGGCTGCGGGCCCGAGGCATGGGCCAAGGGCGACGGCAAGTGCGGCGAGGCGGAATCGGCAGAGCATGGCCGGCATGATGCCCGCCGGAGCCCGATCCGCGGTGTCACGTTTGCGTGACGGCGCTAGCGCAAGATGGCCGCGCGCGAGTTGGACGCGAATTCGCGCCGCCAGAGGACGCCTGTCGTGACGACGGTGCCGATGGCAAGGCCCAGGGGCCCGGCAAGCCATGCGAGAGACGCGAGCGCGAAATAGACCGATCGGAGCCCGCGGTTGAAGCTGCGCGCCGCCGAGATGTTGATCTGCGCGGCGCGCGCGGCCTCGGCGCGGCGGACATCCTCGGCCGCATCGCCGATCTCGGGAACCGAAGCCATCAGGATGGCGCAATAGCCGAACAACCTGTGCGACCACACGAATTTGAGAAACGCGTTGGAGACAAGCGCAAGTGCGACGATGAGCTTGAGTTCCCACACCGTGGCGGGGGCCTGATCGAGCGAAAGTTCGCGCGCAACGCCGGCAAGGCGTTCGGGGTTGGCCAGGGTCGCCGCCCCGCCGCCGATGGCGATCATGCAGGCTGAGGCGAAAAAGCTCGTGCCCTGCCGGAGGCTCGACAGGATCGCGGCGTCAAAGATGCGCGCATCGCGACCGGCAAAGACTTCCATCCATCGCCGCCGGTAGAAGGCCATCTGGGTCGCGACGGATTTGCGCGTTGCGTTTTCCCGGTCGATGACGAAACTCGTGCCAAGATAGGCGGTGACCAGAAACGCAAGCGCCAGGTAATCGGCCAGGGTGAACAGCGAGAGAGGGTCTGCATCCTTCATGGCCAGAAGGTAGCGGCAAGACGGCGCAATCGGAAGCTTGCCGGGCGCGCAAATTGGTTATATTTTCTTACCAGTGAAAGGACGCGCGATGCACATTCCACCCGCCGACCCGAAAATTCTGGCGCGGCGCGACCGTATTGTCGCGGCGCTGCGCGCTGCCTTGCCGGAAGGCGCCGTCATCGACGATCCCGCCGAAACACGCGCCTACGAATGCGACGCGCTGACGGCCTATCGTTGCCCGCCCATGGCCGTGACACTGCCGTCCTCAACCGAGGAGGTTTCGCGCATCATGCGCATCTGCCACGACGAGGGGGTGCCGGTCGTGCCCCGCGGTTCGGGCACGTCGCTGGCCGGCGGGGCGCTGCCAACCGCCGACAGCGTGGTGATCGGGGTCTCGCGTCTGAACAAGGTGCTCGAGACCGATCTCGACAATCGCTTCATCCGGGTCGAGGCCGGCCGCACGAACCTTTCGATCACGAAGGCCGTCGAGGCCGAAGGGTTCTTCTACGCCCCCGACCCCTCGTCGCAGCTGGCCTGTGCCATCGCCGGCAACATCGGCATGAACTCGGGCGGCGCGCATTGCCTGAAATACGGTGTCACGACGAACAATCTTCTGGGCGTGCGCATGGTCCTGGCCGACGGCACGATCGTCGAGCTTGGCGGGCCCATGATGGATGCGCCGGGGCTTGACCTTCTGGGTGTGGTCTGCGGCTCGGAAGGACAGCTTGGCATCGTGACCGAGGCCACGCTTCGCATCCTGCCAAGGCCCGAGGGCGCGCGGCCGGTGCTGGTCGGGTTCTCCTCGAACGAGGTTGCCGGCGCATGTGTGGCAGACATCATCAAGGCCGGCATTCTTCCGGTGGCCATCGAGTTCATGGATCGGCCCTGCATCCGGGCGACCGAGGCCTTCGCCCATGCAGGCTATCCCGACTGCGAGGCCCTCCTCATCGTCGAGGTCGAGGGCAGTCCGGACGAGATCGACCATCAGATCGGGCTGATCCGCCAGATCGCGACGCTGCACGACCCCGTCGAATTCCGCGAGGCGCGATCCGAGGAAGAGGCCGCGCGCATCTGGCTTGGGCGCAAGTCGGCCTTCGGCGCGGTCGGCCAGATCAACGACTACATCTGCCTTGACGGAACCATCCCGGTGTCGGAATTGCCGCGCGTTCTTGCGGGTATCCGCCGGCTTGCCGAGCACTACGAGCTCGAGGTCGCCAACGTCTTCCATGCGGGCGACGGGAACATGCATCCCCTGATCCTGTTCAACGCCAATGAACCCGGAGAGCTTGCGAAGGCCGAGGCAATGGGGGCCGACATCCTGCGCCTTTGCGTCGAGGTCGGCGGCTGCCTGACCGGCGAACACGGCGTGGGCGTCGAGAAACGCGATCTGATGGACGCCCAGTTCACGCCGGCCGATCTTGAAGCGCAGATGCGCGTCAAGGACGTCTTCGACCCGAAGTGGATCCTGAACCCGGCGAAGGTCTTCCCGCTCGAGGCGAGCGCGAGCCACCGCCGCGCCGCTGCCTGAGGCCGTTCGGATGGCGAGCGGCAACACCATCGAGAACGGCGCGCTGGCGCCCGAGGACGAGGCGGCGCTGGCCGAGCTTCTGGCTTCGGCGGACGGTCCGCTTCGCATCGCCGGCGGCGGCACCCGCCCGATCGGCCGTCCGGTGCGCGGGCGCGTCCTGACGACGCGCCGGCTTTCCGGCGTCAGCCTTTACGAGCCGGGCGCGCTTACCCTCGTGGTCGGCGCCGGCACCCCGCTGGCCGAGGTCGAGGCGCTGCTTGCCGCCGAGGGCCAGCGGCTTCCTTTCGAGCCCATGGACCACCGCGGCCTTCTTGGCACGACCGGCGAGCCGACGATCGGCGGCGTTGCGGCGGCAAATGTCTCGGGGCCGCGGCGCGTCCGCGCCGGGGCCTGCCGCGATTTCCTTCTGGGCGTCAGGTTCGTCGACGGGACGGGCACGGTCGTACGAAGCGGCGGACGGGTGATGAAGAACGTGACGGGCTACGATCTTGTGCGTCTCATGGCCGGAAGTTTCGGGACGCTCGGCGTGTTGACCGAAGTGGCGTTCAAGGTCCTTCCCGCGCCCGAGTTGGCGGCGACCCTGGCCTTCGAGGGGCTCGACCTTCGGGAAGCCGTCTTGTTGATGACACGCGCGCTGGCCTCGCCCTGGGAGGTGAGCGGCGCGGCCCACGTCCCCGGGGCCGACGGAACCTTCCGCACCCTTCTGCGGCTCGAGGGGTTTGCCGATTCCGTCCATTACCGCGCCGGTCGGTTGGCCGAGCGGCTGTCCGGCTTCGGCGCCCCGGAAACGGATACCGAGCCGGCCAGTGTCGCCGCGACCTGGCGTGAGGTGCGCGACGTCGGGCCCTTTCACGAACGCGAAGGCGACGTCTGGCGCATCTCGGTGAAGGGAACCGACGCGCCGGAAGTGGCCGAGCGGTTCCCCGAAGCCTCGTTCATGTTCGACTGGGGCGGGGGGCTGGTCTGGGCGCTGGTGCCGCCGGGCACCGAGTTGCGCGCCAGGCTCGACGGCATTCCAGGCCACGCCACGCTCGTGCGCGCCGACGCGACGACGCGCGAACGGATCGCGCCCTTCCCGCCCGAGCCGGCGGCCGTCGCGACCCTCTCGGAAGGGCTTCGGCGGAAATTCGACCCGCGCGGCATCCTGAACCCGGGGCTGATGACCTGAACGCGGTCGCGCCCCGGGCGGCCCCATGGCGGAGGACATTGATGCAGACCAGCTTTACCCCCGAGCAACTGGCCGATCCCGCCATCGCCCGGTCCAATGCCATCCTTCGCAGCTGCGTGCACTGCGGTTTCTGCACCGCGACCTGTCCGACCTATCAGGTGCTTGGGGACGAGCTCGACAGCCCGCGCGGCCGCATCTACCTCATCAAGGACATGCTCGAGAACGACCGCGACCCGGATCCGCGCACGGTCCGGCATATCGATCGGTGTCTGAGCTGCCTTGCCTGCATGACGACCTGCCCGTCGGGCGTGCACTACATGCACCTTGTCGATCACGCCCGCGCCTATATCGAAAGGCGCTATCGCCGGCCCCTGGCCGAGCGGTTGCTGCGGCGTCTTCTGGCAAGCGTACTGCCCTATCCCGGGCGCTTCCGTCTTGCGCTTCTGGGGGCGCGGGTCGCAAGGCCGTTCAGGCGGCTTGTGCCCTCGGCGCGGCTTCGCGCCATGCTCGAGATGGCGCCGCCGCGCCTTCCGCCTCCTTCACGAAACGACAGGCCCCAGGTCTTCCCGTCCAAAGGGCCGCGGCGCTATCGGGTGGCCCTCATGACCGGCTGCGCCCAGCGGGCGCTCAACACCGACATCAACGATGCGACCATCCGGCTGTTGCGGCGCCTTGGCTGCGAGGTCGTGATCGCCCGCGGGAGCGGCTGTTGCGGCGCGCTTGTCCACCACATGGGCCGAGAGGCCGAGAGCCACGCCTTTGCCGAGCGCAACATCCGCGCCTGGATCGCGGAAGCCGAGGGCGAGGGGCTTGACGCCATCATCATCAACACCTCGGGCTGCGGCACGACCGTCAAGGATTACGGCTACATGCTCCAGGACGGTCCCACGGCCGAGGCGGCCGCGCGGGTTTCGGCCCTCGCCCAGGACATCACCGAGTTCCTCGCACGTGTGGGCCTTCCCGAAGGCGCCGACAAGGGGGTGCGGGTGGCCTATCACGCCGCCTGTTCGCTGCAGCACGGCCAGAAGGTTACCGACGCGCCGAAGGCGCTTCTGCGCCGCGTCGGGTTCGAAGTCGTCGAGCCCGAGGACGCGCATCTGTGCTGCGGCTCGGCCGGGACCTACAACCTGATGCAGCCGGCCATTGCCGAAGAGCTGAAGCGCAGAAAGGTCGCAACCCTCGAGGCGCGTGGGCCGGACGTCGTTGCGGCGGGCAACATCGGTTGCATGGTCCAGATCGGTTCGGGCACTTCCGTGCCGGTCGTCCACACCGTCGAGCTGCTGGACTGGGCAACCGGCGGGCCCGTGCCGCCATCGTTGCGCGGACGATCATTGCCAAGCGCGACCTGAAGCGGCCACAATTCCGCCAAACCGCTGCGCTAAACCGGCGCGGCGGAGGACGGGGATGCGGATTATTCGAATTTGTCTGGTCTTCTTTGTATCTGCCGGGCTTTGCGTGGTCGCCGCCTCTGGCGCCATGGCCGGCCCGGCCGGAAGTGGCGAATCGCCACTGCGGATGCTTTCGACCGCCGACTCGAGCCGCGGCTGGGAGGCCGTCGGCAAGCTCGAACTCGATGGTGTCGGGTTCTGCACGGCAACGCTCATCGAGGAGGATGTCGTCCTGACCGCAGCCCATTGCCTTTATGACAAGAGCACGGGGCGGCGGGTCGAGGACGAACGCGTCGCCTTTCTGGCCGGTTTTCGAAATGGTCGTGCGGTGGCCTATCGGCGTGCCCGCGCCAGTTACGTGGATCCCGAATATGTCTACGACAGCCCGTCGCGGCTGGCCCGCGTCGCGCATGATCTGGCGGTGATCGAGCTCGATCAGCCGATTCGCCTGCCAAGCCTGCGGCCCTTTGCGACGGCGCGTCTGATCCCGCGCGACGGCGAAGTCGGGATCGTCTCGTACGCGCAAGACCGCGAGATTGCGCCAAGCCTTCAGGAAACCTGCCACATCCTGGGGCGTGACCCGGGTGTGCACGTCCTCTCCTGCATCGTCGACTACGGCGCCTCTGGCGCGCCCATCTTCGCCCAGACGTCCTCGGGCCCGCAGGTGGTTTCGGTCGTGTCGGCAAAGGCGACATGGCAGTCGCGCCCGGTCGCGCTTGCCGCCGCGCTCGAGGGGCGGATCGACGCCCTTGTCGCCGGCGTGCGCCGAGCCGGCCGGATGTTCCGCGACGGGCGCAAGCGCGTGCGGCTTCTCTCGAAGTCCGAAGCCATGTCGCAGTCGGGCGCGAAGTTCGTCCGTCCCTGAGGTCGCGGCACCTCTTGACGCCGCTGCACGGACGCCCAGATTCAATATGCCGGCTGCCGCTGTCGGGGCCGGCGGGCGGCCTGTGGACGGGCCGCCGGGAACATGCAGTGTCAACATCGCTCTGAAGGAGGATGAAGATGCGCAGTCTTGATCTTTCGCCGCTGTTCCGCGCGACGATCGGCTTTGACCAGCTGGCCGACATGTTCGACCGGATCATGGCAACCGACGTCGGGCAATCCGGCTATCCGCCCTACAACATCGAGAAGACCGCCGAGGATGCCTATCGCATCTCGGTCGCGGTCGCCGGCTTCAGCGAGGACGAGCTGAATGTCGAGGTGAAGGACAACGAGCTGGTGATCTCGGGCCGCAAGAAGGAGGACGACGAGAAGCGCACCTATCTTCACCGCGGCATCGCCACGCGTGCGTTCGAAAAGCATTTCCAGCTGGCCGACCATGTGCACGTGACGGGCGCCACGCTGCGTGACGGGATGCTTCACGTCGATCTGATCCGCGAAGTGCCCGAAGCGCTGAAGCCGCGGCGGATTGAAATCAACTCTGGCACCTCGATCGAGGGCACGATCATCGACGCCAAGCGAATCGAGGGCAAGGAGTCGAAATCCGAAAAGGCAGACGAAGGCCGGTAAGACGCCATCGCCGGCCGGGCGCGTCGCAAC
>RFGD01000302.1 GCA_003696705.1 Alphaproteobacteria bacterium
GCCCGAGGATGAGCCCATGTCATCCCCGCCCCCCCGAAGTGCCGCCTTCGAGGCCGAGATGACGACGCCGGACGCGGCCGGTGCCATCGCGATGTTCCGGACCCGTCGGCTGGTCCCCGAGACGCCACGGGGCGCCTACTACGAAAACGAACACTGCATCGAGAGTGACGAGGCCCCGGCCGAAGCGGCGCCCATGCCGCTTACCCTGGGCGCCGAGACACCGGAACCCGCCGCTGACGAGCCGGCTGCCGCGGCCGGCGGCGAAGAAATGCGCGCGGGGGAAACCGTCACGCCCCCGCCCGAGGACGGCGGGACCGAGGTCCGGGATCCGGGCCTCAGGGACGCGTGGCACGAGGCGCCGGACGCCACCGGAGATGCGGGCATCGAGATGACCCCGACGGCCGAGCCGGAGGCCCCGGCCAGCGGGCGCGACGATCAACACGGACCGCAAGCGGCGTCGATTTCCGTCCCGGCCGAAGACGCCGCGACCGAAAGCGCCGAAGAAATCGGCATGACCCCGGAAGCCGAGGTGCCGGGTGCGGAGGCGGAGCGCGCCGAAGACGCCGCGGCGGCCGACCTCGAGCCGACCGCATTGGGACCCGTTGCGCCGTCCCTCGAACCGGCCTCGGAACCATCTGCCGAACCGTCTGTCGAACCATTCGCCGAACTGGCCCCCGAATCGCCGCCGGAAGCCGCCGAAGCCGGGCTTGACACTGGGACGACTGACGACGGGCCTGTCGCGGCGCCCGAGGACGCGGGCGAGGCCACCGACGACGTGGCGGAAGTCGAATACGTCGCCGATGCCGATCGGTTTGCCCGCCGCGACGACGAGATGGTGATCGACGAAGAAGCCCTTCGCGAGATCATCGCCGAAATTGTCCGCGAAGAGCTTCAGGGCGCCCTTGGCGAACGGATCACGCGCAACATCCGCAAGCTGGCACGCCGAGAGATCCACCGCGCCATGACCATGCGCGAACTCGGCCTCGAGGACGACTGAGGAAGGGCCCC
>RFGD01000043.1 GCA_003696705.1 Alphaproteobacteria bacterium
CCCTTGGTCGACATGGCGATCGGCGTGAGCGGCCCGCCCTGACCGGAATAGCCCGCCCGGACGGTGGCGATCAGGCGGTCGGGGTCAAGCCCGACCTTGCGAAACACCTTCTCGAGCGGCTCGACCGAGACGGCGATGGCATCCTCGAGCCGGGCAAACACCCGCTCGCTGCGCTCCTGGGCCAGAAGAAGACGGCGGCGGACATCCTGTGCCCGGTCTTCGGCGTCAAGCGCGGCCAGGACCGCGTCGTCGCGCTCGGCCGCCGTCTCGGTCAGGACGGTTGCCAGATAGTCGGTCGTCGCCCGCAACTCGTCCAGCTCGCCGGCGGTGGTGCGCACGCTGCCGGTAAGTCGGCCAAGCTCGGCCGCAAGGGCGTCGGCGCGTTTCGTCGCGGCCTCGCGGTCGCGAAGCGCATCCCGAAGCTTGCCCTGAAGAACGTCGATCGCCGTCTCGAGCTCGCGCCGGCGTTCTTCGGACGACAGGAGCTCGGTCTGCATGTCCGACACCTTGTCGAGCGCCGTGTAGAAACGGCGGATGGCGGACTCGGCCTCGGCGCTGCGCTGGTCGCGGTCGGCGGCAAGCTGGTTCAGGCGCTGCTCGTAGAGGGACTGTTCAAGCATGGCCTGCTCGCGCGCGTTGCCGTCGCCGATGAGGTCCATGAAGAAGACCGCGGTCGCAAAGATGCTCCAGGCAAGCCCGACGCCGGCGCCAAGGGTGATGGTCGCCAGGGTGACCGGGCGGAAGCGCACGAAGCGCGTGCCCCGTGCCGAGCGTAGAAACAGCCGCTGTTCCGGCAAATGCGGCTCGAGCGCGTGGTTCAACCGATCGAGGAACCGCACGTGACCGTGATCCGATGCCTTGCTCAACCCCACTCCCCAACGTTTAGACATGCCTAATTCGTTCCGGCGACCGGGCCGCCGGTTCCATCGTGGCCTAGCCAATAGATCGCAGGTGTTCAAGCACGGCCCGCCGATGGGGCCGCCTTGGGCGGGAGGAAGCCGGATCTCGGCAATTTCCCGCCGATCAGGGGCGGCTCGGCCCGCCGTCGGCCAGCGGCCAGTAGAAGTCGGGCGGCAGCCCCGCGTCGGCGCGCTTTTCCTCGTTGAAGGGCGGCTTCAGGGGCGCGCGGAAGTGGCGGCGTACGAGTTCGTGGAAGGTTTCCCGGGGATCGAGGTCGTGACGGCCGCAAAGGAAGTTGAACCACTTCGAGCCATAGGCGACATGGGCGACCTCCTCGGCGTAGATCGTCTGAAGCGCGCGCGTGGCCGATGCGTCGCCGGCCTTTCGGAAGATTTCGATCATCTGCGGTGTCACGTCGAGACCGCGCGCCTCGAGCACCATGGGCACGACGGCAAGGCGCGCCATGAGATCGTGGGCCGTTTCCTCGGCGGCCTGCCACATGCCGGCATGGGCCGGAAGGGCACCATAGTGGCTGCCGTGCGCGGCCAGGCATTCGGTCACCATCTCGAAATGACGGGCTTCGTCCTCGGCAGCGCGGATCCAGTCCTCGGCAAAGCCGGCCGGCATGGGAACGTGGCGAAATCGTGCGATGACGTCCCAGTGCAGATCGACGGCGTTGAGCTCGATATGGGCGACGGCATGGAGCATGGCGATGCGCCCCTGGGGGGTGCCCGGCCGGCGCCGCGGCACGTCGCGAGGGTCGACAAGGGGCGGTGCCTCGGGGCGGGCCGGCCGGTCCGGCGGGGCCGCGTCCCCCATGGGCAGGGGACGGCCGGCATCCCGGGCGGCGCGCCAGGCGGCGGCGAATTCCCGCGTCAGTCGGGCCTTGTCGTGGCCGTCAGGCGTCGTGAGGACGCGAACGGCCATGGCCGAAAGCGTGTCTGGCTGGTGATCGGGCATGGGGCGCGCCTCGTCGCTCAGAGGGCGCGGGCCGCCTCGAGCACCTCTTCGGCGTGCCCGGGCACGCGGACCTTTCGCCAGATCCGGCGCACGATCCCGTCGCCGTCGATCAGGAAGGTTGCGCGTTCGATCCCCATGTAGGTCTTGCCGTAAAGCCGCTTTTCGCCCCAGACGCCGAAGCGTTCGCACACGTCGCTGTCAGCATCCGACAGAAGGGTCACGCCAAGATCGTGCTTTCGGCAGAACCGGCTGTGCCGTTCGAGCGTGTCCTTAGAGATGCCAAGGACCACGGTGTCCGCCTTCTCGAATTCGGGAAGAAGGCGGGTGAAGTCGATGCCTTCGGTCGTGCAGCCGGGCGTGTCGTCCTTGGGGTAGAAGTAGACAACGACCTTTCGCGGCCGAAGGGCGGAAAGGGTCACGTCGCCCTTTTCCGAGGGCAGGGTGAAATCCGGCGCGGGCTTTCCTATCTCGATCGTCACGGGTCATCCTCCCCCTGGGGTTGTCAAATCGTTCCGGGCGGTCGGCGGCGGCGCATGTCCTTCCGCCAGGGCCGGGCACAAGCCCGTTCCGGCAGAACGTTTGAAAGTTACAGGGATTGCAGCGAAGATAAAGCCCCGGATGCGGATCGGCGGGCGGCAAGCGCCCGCGCCGGGCGGCGATGGACGAGATGAGCGAAACGACAAGCGGGCAGGACCGGCAACGCCGGCGGGGCGGGCGGATTGCGATCTGGCTTCTTGTCAGCATCCTGCCCCTCATCGCGGCCGCGATACTGGCGGGGCTCGTCCTGATCGGCTTTGCGGTGAAGGTGCCGGGCTGGGGCCTTGAACGCATCGAGGAGCGTTTCAACGCAAGCCTCGCCAATGGCCATATCGAGATTGCCGAGATGCTCGTTGCCGTCGAGCGGCCGGACTTCCGCCCCGTGGCCATCTTCCGGGGCGTCGTTCTGAGCGACGAACAGGAACGACCGCAGGCGAACCTGCCCGATCTTCGGGTCACCTTCGATGCTGGCGCTTTGATGCGCGGACGCGTGGTGGTCAGCGATCTGGCCATGGAGGGCGCCCGGCTTCGCGTCCATCGCGCCACGGACGGGACGATCTCTGTCGACTTCGGCGATCTGTTCGGGGCCCCCGTGGCCGCCGTGGGTTCGGTTCCCGAGCTTCTTGCCCGCATCGAGGAACTGTTCGAGCTTCCGGCCCTTCGCGCCCTCGACCTGGCGCGGGCAAGCAACGTCTCGCTCCAGGTCGAGGACGCATTGACCGGCCGGCGCATCGCCGCGGCCGGCGGCATGATCGAGCTTCGGCAGACCGCGACGACCCTCGACCTCGGCCTCTGGGCCGATCTGCGCGAGGGCGGCGCCGCGGACGGCCCCGTGCAGGGAAGCCTCGGGCTGTCGGCAACCGTGGAGAAGGGGAGCCTGACGACGACCTTCACGGCCAGGGCCGAGGAGGTGGACGCGCGGTTTCTGTCCGATCTGGCCGCGCCGTTCGGGTGGTTGCGCCCGCTCGAGGCAAAGATCTCGGCGTCGATGTCGGCAAGCATGGGCGATGGCGGCGCGCTCGAACGGCTTCACGGAACCCTGCGCATCGGCGCCGGTCGGCTCAAGCCCACGCCGGGCTCCGAGCCCGTCCCCTTCGACGAGGCGCAGATCTATCTTTCCTACGACCCGACCCGTTCGCGGATCACCTTCGATTCGCTTGCCTTCCGCGGTCCCGTGGCCGAACTCGAGGCCGAGGGACACGCCTATGTCACCTTCGACGGCAATGCGCCCACGGGGTATGTCGGCCAGCTGCGTTTCCTGAAGCTTCGCTTCGTCGACGAGCGCGTCTTCGAGGCGCCGGTTTCCTTCGCGCAGGCGGCCGCCGATCTGCGGCTCGTGCCCGAGCCCTTCCGGCTTGACATCGGACAGCTTGCGCTGGTCGCCGACAGCGGCCACCGGGTCGTCGCGCGCGGCATGGTGAAAGCCGAGCCCGAGGGCTGGCGCGCCCGGGTCGAGGCGAAGGGCGAAGAGCTCGATCTGACCGAGGCGACCGCATTGTGGCCGGTGCGCCTGGCCCCGAAGACGCGCGCCTGGGTGCAGCGGAACGTGACGCGGGGGACGATCCGCAACGCCGCCGCGAATGTCATCGCCGACCCCGGCCGTCCGGTGCGCACGGCCGCGACCTTCGACTTCACGGATGGAACCGCGCGGTTCATGAGGACGATGCCGCCCCTGGTCGGCGGCGCCGGGCGCGCGGCATTCGACGGGCGCAGCTTCACGCTGGCGCTGGATGCGGGCGGGGTCGAGGTGCCGGGGCTTGGGCGCATCGACGGCGCGGGCACGTCGATGGTCGTTCGGGACGTGCGCGAGAAACCGGCGCACGGGCGTTTCGACATCAAGGCGCGCGGGCCGCTGACGGCGGTGCTCGGGATCATCGACAGCCCGCCGCTCGAGCTTCTGAAGAAGGGTGGCAGGTCGCCGACCGACATCGGAACGGGCAGCGTCGCCGGGACCGTGCGCCTCGAGCTTCCGCTCAAAAAGGGGCTTCGCCGTCAGGACATCGACTTTGCGGTCGAGGGGCGCATTGCAGGGTTCCGTTCGGACACGCTGGTGCGGGGACATCTCCTGGCGGCCGAAGAGCTTTTCGTCGAGGCCGACCCGTCGCGCGTTTCCGTCTCTGGCCAGGCCGAACTTTCCGGCATCCCCTTCGCCGGCGAATGGCGCCGGGAAATGGGCCCCGACGCGCCGCATGCGTCGGTCGTCACGGCGACGGCCGAGCTTTCGCCGAAGGTGAACGAGGTCTTTGGCCTCGGCCTGCCGGCGGGTCTTCTTGCCGGGGCGGCCAGCGCGGACGTGCGCGTGGAACTGCCCGATGGCGGTGTCCCGAAGCTTGACGCGTCGTCGGATCTCAGGGGGATCACGATGCGCATCGACGCGCTTCGCTGGGCGAAGCCCGCGGCCACGCCGGCCACCTTCAAGCTTGAGGCCACGCTTGGCGAGGTGCCGCGCGTCACAAGGCTCGCCCTCGAAGGGGCGGGGCTTTCGGCGACCGGAACGGTGGCGTTTCGACCCGACGGCGGCTTTGACACCGTGCGCTTCGACCGCTTTCGCGTCGGGCGCTGGGCCGACACTGCCGTGGTCATCACGAGGCAGAAGAACGGCGGCGCCCTCGACTTCGCGCTCGAGGGGGGAACCGTCGACTTTCGCCGCATGCCGACCGGGGGCGGCGGCGGGGCAGGGGGCAGGGGCGCGGGCATCCCGGGGGGCGGCGCGCTGTCGGTGCGGCTTGATCGTTTCATCGTGTCGGACGGGGTGGCGCTTTCGCCGTTTTCGGGGCGCTTCATCATGCAGCCCGCGCTCGACGGTCGCTTTACGGCCAGGGTCAACGGCAAGGCCGAGGTTTCGGGGCGCGTCCTGCCGCAGCGGCGCGGCACTGCCATTCGCGTCAACGCATCGGACGCGGGCGCGGTCCTGCGCGCGGCGGGGATCTATTCGAACGGATACGGGGGCGACATGGACCTGGTGTTCTATCCGGCCGATGCGCCGGCGTCCTACGACGGCGCGCTCGAGATCCGCAGCATCCGCGTTCGCAATGCCCCGGCGCTCGCGGGGCTTCTGTCGGCGATCAGCGTCGTCGGGATCCTCGAGCAGCTTTCGGGCGACGGCATCCTTTTCGGAGAGGTCCTGGCCGATTTCCACTTGACGCCCAAGGGGGTCACCATAAGAAACGGCACCGCTGTCGGGGCCTCGCTCGGCATTTCGGCAGAGGGAATCATGGACACCGAGCGCCAGATCGTCGACCTGCAGGGAACGGTGACGCCCGTCTATCTTCTGAACGGGGTCTTCGGTGCCCTGACCGGGTCTTCCCGGCGCGAGGGCATGTTCGGCTTCAGCTACCGGCTTTCGGGGCCGGCCGATTCGCCCCGCGTCGAGGTCAATCCGCTGTCGATCCTGACGCCCGGCATCCTGCGCGAGATATTCCGGCGGAAGCCGCCCGAGCTGTCGCAATGAAGCTTGACGATTTCGATTTCGAACTTCCCGAGGCGCTGATCGCGACCCGCCCGGCGCGCCCGCGCAGCGCGGCCCGACTTCTGGTGGCCGAGGGCGACCGCGTCGAGGATCGCGTCGTGCGGGACCTGCCGTCGCTCTTGCGGCCGGGTGATCTTCTCGTGCTGAACGACACCGCCGTCATTCCCGCCAGGCTGGCCGGTCACCGCGCGCGCGCAACAGCAGACGGGACGATCACGGCAAAGGTCGAGGTGACGCTTCTGGGGCCGGCCGCCGGCGGCGGGTGGAAGGCCCTTGCCCGGCCGTTGAAGAAGCTCCGGCCCGGTGACGAGCTGATCTTCGCCGCGGGGCTTGCCGCGCGTGTGGTCGCCGTCGGCGGCGGCGAGGCCGAACTTTCCTTCAACCTGACGGGCGAGGCATTCGATGCCGCGCTCGACAGGGCGGGTTCGATGCCGCTGCCGCCCTATATCGCCGCGCGCCGGGCCGCGGACGAGGCCGACCGCGTCGACTACCAGACGATCTGGGCGCGTCGACGCGGGGCCGTGGCGGCGCCAACGGCGTCGCTGCACTTCGACGAGCCGCTCATGGAGGCCCTTGCCGCCCGTGGCGTGCGGTTCACGCATGTCACGCTTCACGTCGGCGCCGGGACCTTTCTGCCGGTCAAGGTCGAAGACATCGAGGCGCACCGCATGCACGCCGAATGGGGCGAGGTGACCGAGGCCGCCGCCGCGGAAATCCGCCGCACGCAGGCCGAGGGCGGGCGCGTCATTCCCGTGGGCACGACCGCGCTGCGCGTCATCGAAAGCGCCGCCCGGGAAAGCGGTGTCGTGGCCCCCTGGCGGGGCATGACGGACATCTTCATCCGGCCCGGTTTCACCTTCCGCGCCACCGATGCGCTGGTCACGAACTTCCATTTGCCGCGCTCGACGCTTCTGATGCTGGTGTCGGCGCTCATGGGGCACGAGCGCGTCCGCCGCATCTACGCCCACGCGATCGCCCAGGGGTATCGCTTCTTTTCTTACGGCGACGCGTCGCTTCTGGTGCCGGTTGCCGCGGGCGATGCCGGGGATGTCGCTCGTGGGAAAGGCGCGGGCGCCGGATCTCGCTAGAATTTCGCAGGTTTCGGTCCCTTCGGTCAGGAGTTCCGCGCGATGGGCAAGGTTCTGATGGACACCTGGCCGCTCTTGCTTGGCATCATGCTGTTCATGGTCGGCAACGGCATGCAGGGCACGCTTCTGGGCGTGCGCGGCGGGCTCGAGGGGTTTCCGACCTTCGAGATGTCGATCGTCATGTCGGCCTATTTCGTCGGTTTCCTTGGCGGATCGCGGATGACGCCGGGACTGATCCGGCGCGTGGGCCACGTGCGCGTCTTCGCCGCGCTCGGTTCGTTGATCAGCGCCGTTCTGGTCCTTTACCCCGTCGTTGCCCATCCGATCGCCTGGACCGTCCTTCGGGCCATCATCGGGTTCTGCTTCTCGGGCGTCTACGTCACGGCCGAAAGCTGGCTCAACAATGCGACCACGAACGAGACGCGGGGCCAGGCCCTTTCGGCCTACATCATCGTGCAGATGGTCGGGATCGTCGCCGCGCAGGGGCTGATTACGCTGGGCGATCCGGGGGGCTACGTCCTTTTCATCGTGCCGTCGGTGCTGGTGTCCTTGGCGTTTGCGCCGATTCTTCTGTCGGTCACGCCGGCGCCCGTGTTCGAGACGACCAAGCGGATGAGCCTTGCCGAACTCTACGCCATCTCGCCCCTGGGATGCGTGGGCATGTTCATCCTCGGCGGGATGTTCGCCGCGCTCTTCGGCATGTCCGCCGTCTACGGCGCCGAGGCGCAGCTTTCGGTCCGAGAGATCTCGGCCTTCGTCGCCTCCATCTACCTGGGCGGGATGGTGGCGCAATACCCCATCGGCTGGCTGTCCGACCGCATCGACCGTCGGCTTCTCGTGGCGGGCGTCGCGGCGCTTTGCGCGGCGATGGCGCTGGCCGAATTCTTCCTCGGGTCGGGCGGGGTGGCACTTCTGGTCGTCGGCTTCGTGATCGGCGGCACGACAAACCCGCTCTATGCGCTCCTTCTTGCCCATACGAACGACTTCCTCGAATCGGACGACATGGCGGCCGCCTCGGGCGGGCTTGTCTTCATCAACGGCGTCGGTGCCATTGCGGGGCCCCTCGTCGTGGGCTGGTTCATGGGGGTCGCCGGACCGCCGGGCTTCTTTCTTTACCTCTTCGGCCTTGGCGCATTGCTTGCCGGCTATGCGACATGGCGGATGACCCGCCGCCCGACGGCCGAGGAGACGGGCCAGTACGTGACCGTCGTGCCCACCGTCTCGCCCGTTGCGGTCGAGCTTGCCCAGGAAGCGGCGTGGCAGTCGGACGACACCGGGGAAGATGGCGGATCGCACGAGACGAAAATCGCCTTGTAACCGGCTGATTCCTTTGTCACGCTGAAATTGTCCACAGGCGAATCTGGCATGAAGGAGGGACCAGCGATGCCGGACGTCGAAGAGGTCTTGCACTTCTGGCTTGACGAGGTCGGGCCGAAGGGGTGGTACGCGGTCGACGAGAAGCTCGATCGCGAGATCCGGGAGCGTTTCCAAAAACTCTGGGAGGAAGCTGCCGCCGGCAAGCATCACGAATGGCAGGCCGAGCCGCGCGGCGCGCTCGCCTACATCATCCTGACCGACCAGTTTCCGCGCAACATGTTCCGCGGGGACGCGCGCGCCTTCCAGACCGACAAGCTGGCGCGAAAGGCCGCGAAGCATGCCATCGACCTTGGCTGGGACAAGCGCATCCCCGAGCCGGCGCGGCAGTTCTTCTATCTGCCGCTCATGCACTCGGAAAGCCTTTGCGATCAGGACCGCGCCGTGCGGCTCTTCCTTACGCGCATGCCGGAAACGGGCGAGGCGAATCTGCTCCATGCCAAGGCGCATCGGGAGATCATTCGCAAGTTCGGGCGCTTTCCGTATCGAAACGCCGCCCTTCACCGGCAGACGACCGAGGACGAGCGCCATTTCCTTGAGGATGAGGGCGGTTACGGCGGCACGGTCGAAGCGATCCGCAAGGCCGCCAACGGCTGAACGGGCCGAGCCTTTCTCCTTGCGCATTCCGGCCATGCCGGGTGCGGGATTGCTGTGCCCCCGCGAAATAGTTTAACGTCGAACAAAATTTCTGAAGCGGGGACGCAATGTCTGAAAAATCCTTCGACATGATCGTGATCGGTGCCGGGCCGGGCGGCTATGTCGCCGCCATTCGCGGCGCGCAGCTTGGGCTGAAGGTCGCCGTGGTCGAGCGCGAGCACCTCGGGGGCATCTGCCTCAACTGGGGCTGCATCCCGACCAAGGCGCTTCTCAGGTCGGCCGATGTCTTTCATCTGATGGAGCGGGCCGGCGACTTCGGCCTTCGCGCCGAGAAGATCGGCTATGACCTCGATGCGGTCGTCAAGCGAAGCCGCGCCGTTGCCAAACAGCTCAATTCCGGCGTCGGCCATCTTCTGAAGAAGAACAAGGTCACCACGATCATGGGCGAAGCGACGCTGCCCGCGAAGGGCCGCGTGCAGGTGAAGACCGGGAAGGGCACGGAAGAGCTCTCTGCCCGGGCCGTCGTTCTTGCCACCGGCGCCCGGGCCCGAGAGCTTCCGGGGCTCGAGGCGGACGGCGATCTTGTCTGGACCTACAAGCATGCGCTGACGCCGCCCAGGATGCCGAAGAAGCTTCTGGTCATCGGCTCGGGCGCGATCGGCATCGAGTTCGCGAGCTTCTACAACACGCTTGGCGCCGACACGACCGTGGTCGAGGTCATGGACCGGATCCTGCCCGTCGAGGACGCCGAGATCTCGGCCTTCGCGCGAAAGGCGTTCGAGAAGCAAGGCATGAAGATCCGCGAAAAGGCGACAGTCAGGAAGCTCGACCGCGGCAATGGCAGGGTCACGGCCCATATCGAGAAGGACGGCAAGACGACGACCGAGACCTTCGACACCGTCATCTCGGCCGTCGGCATCGTCGGCAACGTCGAGGGGCTGGGCCTCGAGGCGCTGGGCGTCAGGATCGACCGCACCCATGTCGTCGTCGATGAGTTCTGCCGGACCGGCGTCGATGGCCTCTACGCCATCGGCGACATTGCCGGGCCGCCCTGGCTTGCCCACAAGGCCAGCCACGAGGGGGTGATGGTCGCCGAACTCATCGCCGGGCAGAAGCCGCACCCCATTCGCGCCGAGCACATCCCCGGCTGCACCTACTGCAACCCGCAGATCGCCAGCGTCGGGCTGACCGAAGCGGCGGCGCGCGAGCGCGGGCACGAAGTGCGCGTCGGCCGGTTCCCCTTCATCGGCAACGGCAAGGCGATCGCCCTTGGCGAGCCCGAGGGCATGATCAAGACGGTCTTTGACGCGCGGACGGGCGAGCTTCTCGGTGCCCACATGGTCGGTGCGGAAGTCACCGAGATGATCCAGGGCTATGCGGTGGCAATGACGCTCGAGACCACCGAGGCCGAACTCATGGAAACGGTCTTCCCGCATCCGACGCTGAGCGAGATGATGCACGAAGCGGTCCTTGACGCCTACGGCCGCGCCATCCACTTCTGACAACTGCGTTCGCCCCGCCGAACGGAACGGCGGGGCGTTGCTGTTCCCGCAATGTTCTGCAAATTCGTTTGGCCTTGCGGCCCCGAGCCCCTATGTTGAGCCCGAGCCATGGGGGGCAGAATGCCAGAGCTTAAGAAGATCGAGATTCGCGGCGCCCGAGAGCACAATCTCAAGGGCATCGACATCGACATTCCGCGCGATCAACTCGTCGTGATCACCGGCCTTTCGGGGTCGGGCAAGTCGAGCCTTGCCTTCGACACGATCTATGCCGAGGGCCAGCGGCGCTATGTCGAAAGCCTCAGCGCCTATGCCCGGCAGTTCCTCGAGATGATGGGCAAGCCCGACGTCGAGCATATCTCGGGTCTCAGCCCCGCGATCTCGATCGAGCAGAAGACGACCTCGAAGAACCCGCGTTCCACCGTCGGCACGGTGACCGAGATCTACGACTATCTGCGGCTTCTTTTCGCGCGCGTCGGCACGCCCTACAGCCCGGCCACCGGCCTGCCGATCGAGGCCCAGCAGGTGCAGGACATGGTCGACCGCATCATGAACCTGCCCGAGGGGACGCGCGCCTATCTTCTGGCGCCCATCGTGCGCGACCGGAAGGGCGAGTATCGGAAGGAGTTTCTCGAACTCCGGAAACAGGGCTTCCAGCGCGTCAAGGTGGATGGCGCCTTCTACGAGATCGACGAGGTTCCCGCGCTCGACAAGAAGTTCCGCCACGACATCGACGTGGTCGTCGACCGGCTTGTCATCCGCCCGGGGCTCGAGACGCGCCTGGCCGATTCGCTGCGCACGGCGCTCGATCTTGCCGACGGGATTGCCGTTCTGGAAACCGCCCCGGCCGCCGGCGAAGGCGAGCCCGAGCGGATCACGTTTTCCGAGAATTTCGCCTGTCCGGTGTCGGGCTTCACGATCCCCGAGATCGAGCCGCGGCTCTTTTCGTTCAACGCACCCTATGGCGCATGCCCGGCCTGCGACGGGCTGGGGGTCGAGCTGTTCTTCGATGAACGGCTTGTCGTGCCGGACCCGTCCTTGCCCCTTGCCGACGGGGCGATCGCGCCGTGGCGCAAGACAAAGACGCCCTATTTCCTCCAGACGATCGAGGCGCTGGCAAAGCACTACGGTTTCCGCCCCAGGACGCCGTGGAAGGACTTGCCCGAGCGGGTCCGCCGGGTCCTTCTCCACGGTTCCGGAGACGAGGAAATCCGCTTCCGCTATGACGACGGCGGGCGCGTCTATACGGTGACCCGCAGCTTCGAGGGCGTCATCCCCAACATGGAGCGCCGCTATCGCGAAACCGATTCGGCCTGGATCCGCGAAGAGTTCGAACGCTACCAGAACAACCGCCCCTGCGGGGCCTGTGGCGGTTACCGCCTGAAGCCCGAGGCGCTTGCCGTCAAGATCGGCGGCCGGCATATCGGCGAGGTGACGGAACTGGCCATCCGGCAGGCGCTGGCGTGGGTCGAAAGCGTGCCGGAAAGCCTGACGCCGCAGCGCAACGAGATCGCGCGCGCCATCCTGAAGGAGATCCGCGACAGGCTTGGCTTTCTGGTCAATGTGGGGCTCGACTATCTGACGCTGTCGCGCTCGGCCGGGACGCTGTCGGGCGGAGAGAGCCAGCGCATCCGGCTGGCAAGCCAGATCGGTTCGGGCCTGACAGGGGTTCTCTACGTCCTTGACGAACCCTCGATCGGACTGCACCAGCGCGACAACGGGCGGCTGCTGACGACGCTGAAGAACCTGCGCGATCAGGGCAACACGGTAATCGTCGTCGAGCACGACGAGGAAGCGATCCGCACCGCCGACCATGTGATCGATATCGGCCCGGGTGCCGGTGTGCACGGCGGAGAGGTGGTCGCGCAAGGCACCCCCGAAGAGGTGGCCGCGAGCCCGGATTCGCTGACGGGGCAGTATCTTTCCGGGACGCGCAAGATCCCGGTGCCGGCCACGCGCCGCCCCGGTTCGGGCAAGGCGCTCAGGGTCGTCGGCGCGACCGGGAACAACCTCAGGAACGTGACCGTGGACTTTCCCCTTGGAAAGTTCGTTTGCGTGACCGGGGTGTCGGGGTCGGGCAAGTCGACGCTCACCATCGAGACCTTGTTCAAGACGGCCTCGATGCGGCTCAACGGTGCCCGCCAGACACCCGCACCCTGCGAGGCGGTCCTGGGGCTCGAGCATCTCGACAAGGTCATCGACATCGATCAGCGGCCGATCGGCCGCACGCCGAGGTCGAACCCCGCGACCTACACGGGGGCCTTCACCCCGATCCGTGACTGGTTCGCCGGTCTGCCCGAGGCGAAGGCGCGCGGCTACAAGCCCGGCCGGTTCAGCTTCAACGTGAAGGGCGGCCGCTGCGAGGCCTGCCAGGGCGACGGCGTCATCAAGATCGAGATGCACTTCCTTCCCGA
>RFGD01000303.1 GCA_003696705.1 Alphaproteobacteria bacterium
ACGCGTGACCGGATCCGGGCCGTCATGGCCTATGCCGAGGCGGCAAATGCCCAGCACACGCCCGCAAGCGCCGAGGCGCGGCACTGGTTCCGGCGCGCGCGAACCAAGCTGTCGGCCTTTCTCCGGAACCCTTCATGGACGTTGCGGCGTGCGGGCGACGGCGACGACGCGTTCGCGCTGACGGCACGTGCCATCGCCTATCACCGCCTGGCTGACAAGACGCGCGCCCTGGCCGAGGTCGAGCGCCTCGTCTCTCGCCACCCGAAAGATGCCTACTATGCCGAACTGAAGGCCCAGATCCTTCTCGAGAGTCGAGAGCCCGCCCGGGCCGCGGCCGCCTATCGCCGCGCCGTGGCGCTGGCGCCGGACGAGCCGCTGATACGCGCGGGACTCGGGCGCGCACTTCTTGCCCTTGGGACGGCGCGCGCGAACCAGGAAGCGCTTTCGGTCCTGTCGCGCGCGGCGGCCCAGGATCACGCGGACCCTTCCCTTCTGCGTGACCTTTCCGTCGCCTACAGCCGCGCCGGTCAGAATGCCATGGCCTCGCTTGCGACGGCCGAGCGCTATGCGCTTCTTGGCAAGCCGCGTGACGCGCTCTTGCACGCGAAGCGCGCCCGGGACGGACTGCCCGAAGGCTCGGGCGCTTGGCGGCGCGCCGATGATCTTGCACGTATGCTCGAGCGCCGCCTGTCCGATCGCTGAGCCCAGACGCACCCCGCGCGGACCCCCGCCCGGACCTTGTCGCCCGGCCAGGTCCGATGCGGCCCCACCGGACGCGCCATGGGCAATGGGCCGGGCCCCTGACGGCACGCGAAAGGGGCCCCGGCGGGGCCCCTATCAGCGTCGGCCGGTCGTCAGCGCCGGAGCGCCCACCAGCCGCGGCGTTTCGGGGCCTCCTCGACCACGGTCGAGGCGCCTTCGGGGGCGGCCGGTTCGGGTTCCTGCGGCGCCGTGGCCTCGGCGGCAGGCGCCGCGGGTGCCTGCGGCTCGGCGGAGGCCTGCGGCTCGGCTGGTGCCTCTGGCGCGGCGGCAGGCGCCGCCACGTCCTCGGCAGCGGTGGCTTCTTCGCCAGCGCCGGTCCCCGCTTCCGGTTCTTCGGCCGGGGTTTCGGCCTTGGCTCCGGTCGTCTTCCTGCGGCTCGTCGTCTTGCCGGTCGTCGTCTTGCCGGTCGTCGTCTTCCGGGTCGTCGTCCGCGACTTCGAGCGGGTTCCGGACTTCTTCGCCGGCGTCGCGGCCTCTTCGGCCTCGGCCTCGGGCGCGGCGGCGTCCGCTTCGACACTGGCGACGTCAGCCGGTTCTTCGGCCACGTTTTCAACCGCTTCCGCAACAGGCTCGGCCGCCGTTTCGGCTTCGGCCCCTTTCTTGCGGGTCGAGCGGCGGCGGGTCGCCG
>RFGD01000304.1 GCA_003696705.1 Alphaproteobacteria bacterium
CCGCAGCCGATCACCGAAGAGGCCCTTCTGACCGGCCCGCTCGAGCCGACCAACGAGCCCTATGCCGTCGCCAAGATCGCCGGCATCAAGCTTTGCGAAAGTTTCAATCGCCAGCACGGTACGGACTATCGCAGTCTGATGCCGACGAACCTCTACGGGCCCGGCGATAACTTCCACCCCGAGAACAGCCACGTTCTGCCTGCCCTCATCCGGCGCTTCACCGAGGCGCGGGAAAGCGGCACCCGGACCGTGACCATCTGGGGCACGGGGCGGCCGCGGCGCGAATTCCTGCATGTCGACGACCTTGCCGCCGCCGTCATCTTCGCGCTCGAGGCCGACAGGGCGCGATGGGCGGGCATTACGGCGCCGATGCGCAGTCACGTCAACGTCGGCACCGGCGAGGACATCTCGATCGCCGAACTCGCGCGGCTCGTGCAGGAGGTCACGGGACACGAGGGTGAGATCGCGTTCGATACCTCGAAACCGGACGGGACGCCGCGCAAGCTTCTCGACGTCGGAAGAATGCACAGCCTCGGGTGGCGTGCCCGCATCCCCCTTCGCGATGGCCTGTCCGAAACCTTTCGCTGGTTTCTCGAGAACCGTGACGCCGCAAGGCTCTGAGGGCCGAAGGGCGGGGTGAAGGAAGAGGGCGCGCGCTCGAACCGGCGCGGCCGGGCGCCCCTTCATGCGGTCCCCGCGCGGCCTCCGCCGCCCTTCGCCAGACGGACGCCCGGTTTTCAGTCGACAAGCTGCAGATAGTGCCTGATGTCGCCGGGTCGGCCCGTCTCGTCGGCAAGGCGCTGGAACGTGGCGAGCGTGTGGCCCGCGGGCAGCGGAACGAAGCGGCAGTGCAACGGCTCGCCCGTGCCGAGCTCGACATCGGCCGACCACTCGGCGCGATCTTCCGTCGCCACCGCGAAGTCGCGGAAATCGCCCCAGACGGGCGTCGGGCGGCACATGCCCTGCCAGTGGCGCGTCGCCTCGGTCAGGTCGATCTGGCCAAGGGTCACGCTCGGGTCGATGCCCCAGAGGCGCGCATAGGCCGCATTCGACATGACAAGCGCCTCGTCGGGAGAGAAGACGGCGACGGCGTCGGGCCACTGGTCGATGACGGCCTGAGCGACGTCAAGTTCGGTCCGGAAATGGCGGGCCAGCGCCAGTTCAGCGGTGATGTCGTCCAGGAGGATCGCCAGCCCGCCGTCGGGGTGGGGGCGGGCCGAGAAGCGCCAGGTGCGCCCGTTGGGCAGCGACCACGTCTCGGTGACGAGATCCGAGGCCGCCGAGCCACGAAGTTCGGTCACGCGTTGCCGCCAAGCCTCGAAGTCCCGTGGTTCGGGCATGATGCGGTCGGAACGCAAGCGGTCGAGGAAGTCGCGAAGGCCGGGCCGGGCGCTGAGCCAGGCGGGGCTGATGCCGGTCATCTCTCCGAGCGCCGGGTTGAAGGTGACAAGCTGGCCGTCACTGTCGAAGAGCGCAAGGCCGGTATCAAGATCCGAGAATGTCTTGACGAGCGCCCGGGACAGGGACTTGCGACGTTCCTCGGCCTCGACGGCGGCATCGGCCGGGGTGGCGCAGAAAGTGCCCCTGTCGCCGGCAAGGATGTCGAACCACTTCGCCCGGCCGTCGGCCGTTTCGACCCGAACGCGGGCGCCGGCTTCAACCTGGCCGAAGATGTTGGGCAGCGCCGTCCCCGATCCCTCCTTGTCCAGAGCGCGTGAAAGTTCGCGATAGGCGCGGTTGGCCCAGAGGACGTTTCCGTCCGGATCGGCCGTCCAGGCCGGCACGGGAACATCCTTGTCGCCGCCCATCGCGGCGCCCGTGCGGCGCGTCAGCATCTGGTGCACGCGAAGCGTTTCCCCGGCCCGTCGTATCCTGAGCACGACTTCGCCTTCCGGCGTGGGGGCCGAAAGTGCCGTTTCCGCGCCATCCGACAGCGTCGCCGCGCGCGCGTCGAAACCCGCGACATCGGCGAGCATTTCGCGCACCTCCGGCGCCGCGTCCCAGTCGGGGCGGCCATCGGGGCGAAGGGGCAGGACCGCCACATATTCCGTCACCGCACGGCGGCGGTCGTCATCGTCCATCCGTCGGCGCGGTCGGCAGGCCAGGCCAACACCGATGGCCGCCGCGGCGGTCGCGATGGCAAGAGAGAGCGCAAGAACGGACAAACTGGGCACGGCAACACCTTTCGGGGCAGGTTTTCCGCAGTCTTCTCGCGATTTGGTTAAGGGAGGATTAAGGCGGTCGACCGCAACGGCTCAAACCGCCATCGGCGGATTTTCGGCCGACAGCGGGCCGTCCTCGGGCCGGGCCTCGATCAGGGCGCGGGGCCAGCGTACTTCGACGATGGCGCCGCAGCGCACCGGCGTTTCTTCCTGCGCAAGGAAGGGATCGCTGCCGTTGGCGAAGCCAAGGGTTGCCCCCGTCCGCTCGAGCAACGTCTTCGCGATGAAAAGCCCAAGCCCCATGCCCTCGTATTCGGGCCGGTCCTCGCGCGGGCCGCTTCGCCGGCGGACGAACGGATCGCCGATCCGGTCGATCATGTCGGGCGGAAACCCCTTGCCGTCGTCAATGATCCGCACGACCACCTGTTCGTCGGACCACTCGATGTCGACCCAGACGTTGTCCTTCGCGAAATCCACCGCGTTCTGGATGAGGTTGCGCAGCCCGTGGATGATTTCGGGGCTGCGGCGAATCTCGGGCTGCGGCGAATTCGGGGCGTCTTCGGCGGGCGCGATGTCGTAGTGGATGGCAACGCCGCGGTTGGCGTGCGGCTCGGCGGCCTCTCGGACGATCGCCGCAAGGGGCGCGCGGTGCATCATCGTGTCATCCTTGCCGAGGCGCCCCATGGACCGAAGGATGTCACGGCAGCGGTCGGCCTGTTCCGATATCAGGCGCGCGTCTTCGAGAAGTTCCGGGCGGTCGGCAAGCTCGTCCGTCAGCTCCTTGGAGACGAGCTTGATCGTGGCAAGGGGTGTGCCAAGCTCGTGCGCCGTCGCCGCGACGATGCCGCCGATGTCGGTCAGCTTCTGTTCCCGTGCAAGGGCCATCTGGGTGGCCAGAAGCGCCTGGGACATGCCGTAGACCTCGACCGTCACGCGGCGGGTGAAGGCGGCCAGAAACAGGATGCCGACGACCAGTGCGGCCCAGAAGCCGGCGAGGAGGAGCGGCGGCAGTTCGAGCAGCGCGCCGCTGGCCGTGCGCAGGGGCTGGTTGAAGAAGGCAAGGAAGGTCACCGCCCCGACGGCCAGTGTCGCCAGAAGGGCCGTCGAGCCGAGCGTCAGGGCCGTCGCCGAAATGGTGACCGGCGCGACGATGAGAAGCGCAAAGGGGTTGTTGAGCCCCCCTGTCGCGTAAAGCATGAAGGACAGTTGCGCGATGTCGAAGACAAGCGTCAGAAGGGTTTCACGCTCGTGCAGACGGCGGCTGCGGGGGTAGACCGCGACGGCGACGAGATTGGCGATGACCAGGGCGCCGATCCCGGCGAAACACAGGCCGATCTGGAAGTCGAGGCCGAGCCGATAGCGCGCGACAAGGACGGCCGTGATCTGGCCGAGGATCGCCATCCACCTGAGCGAGGCGAGCGTTCGAAGGCGCACCCACTCGCCGCGCGCGTCGGTGGTCATGAGGCTGTATGGCTCTGCCATTCGGGCGTCCAAGTGTCACACAAGGGCTGTCGACGATTGATATAGGTTGCGCCTTCGGCAATCAATCTCGCGTCCGGAACTCAAGTGATTGGCGAGGTGGAATGAACCGGATCTATGCCGCGACGGCGGGTGTTCTGATTGCCGCAATGCTCGGCGTCACCGTCTATTTCGCGTTCTGGGCCAGGCCCGACGATCCCTTGCGGGGATGCGGCGGCGCCTCGGTGGCCGGCGGGCTTGGCTCGATCGGCGGCAGCTTCACGCTGGTGGACGAGCATGGCCGGACGGTGACGGACAAGGACGTCATCACGGGCCCGACATTGGTCTATTTCGGATACACGTTCTGCCCCGACGTCTGCCCCCTGGACAGCGCCCGCAATGCTGCCGTGCTCGAGCTTCTGGAGAAGCGGGGAATCCGGGCCAGCCTCGTGATGATCAGCGTGGACCCCGAACGCGACACCCCCGAGGTCATGGCCGAGTTCACCGATCTGTTTCATCCGCGCATGATCGGCCTTACGGGCACGCCGGCGCAGGTAAAGGCGGCGGCGCAGGCCTACAAGGCCTATTACGCCCGCCAGCCGGGCGATGACGACTACTATCTTGTCGATCATTCGACCTTTACCTACCTCGTCCTGCCGGGGCGTGGGGTTGTCGACCTCTTCCGGCGCGACGAGACGCCCGAGGAGATGGCCGACCGGATTGCCTGCGTTCTGGACGCGCTTGGCGGCGGCGTTTGACCGAAGGCCCCGGTCGCCCTAAGTTCCGGGTGGAACCATTGGAAAGACGGACAAGATGACAGCGCGCGAACTCGAGGAAATCGGCCCGGACAGGTCGCTTCTCATCGTTGACGACGACGAACCCTTCGTCCGCCGGCTGGCGAGAGCCATGGAAAAGCGGGGGTTCGAGCCGGAAACGGCCTCGTCGGTTGCGGCCGGGAAGGCCATCGCGACGGCCCGGCCGCCGGCCTATGCAGTGGTCGACCTGCGGCTTGGCGACGGCAATGGCCTCGACGTCGTCGAGACGATCCGCAAAAAGCGGCCCGAGGCACGCATCGTCGTGCTGACCGGCTATGGCGCCATTGCGACGGCGGTCGCAGCGGTGAAGATGGGTGCGACGGACTACCTGTCGAAGCCGGCGGATGCCGACGACGTCGCCAACGCCCTGCTGACACCGCCCGACGAGCTTCCGCCGCCGCCCGAGAACCCGATGTCCGCCGATCGCGTGCGCTGGGAGCATATCCAGCGGGTCTACGAGCTGTGCGATCGCAATGTTTCCGAGACGGCGCGGCGGCTCAACATGCATCGCCGCACGCTGCAGCGTATCCTGGCCAAGCGCAGCCCCAAGTGAGGCGCCCCGAGTGAAGGGGCGCGGCGGCGCGCAAGCGGCTCAGCATTCCGCCAGAAGTTCCGCGACACGGCGGGTGTAATCGGTGCGCACCTCGACCGGGGCGCGCAGCGGAAGGCGCATTTCCCTTGCCAGTTCGGCCGGCGGCCGGCCGAAGAACCGATTGGCCTCGGCCTCGGAAAAGCCGGCGATCTGCACCGCCTCGAGCCAGGCGGAAATCCTGTCGGCGCGCTTGATCCTGGACTTGACCGTTCCCGGCAGCACGGCCGGAAGGCCGAAGCGCAGGTGAATGGCCGCCTGCAGCCGGGTGTCGAGTTCCTTGTATCCCGGCCCGACGGCCGCCTTCACAGGCGATATCATGTCGCCGATCACGTATTCCGGCGCATCGTGCAGCAGCGCCGCCAGGCGCCAGCGGGCCGGCGCGCCGGGATAAAGCGTGGCATAGAGGCGCTCGACGACGAGCGAGTGTTCGGCCACCGAGAAGGGGTGGTCGCCGCGGGTCTGCCCGTTCCAGCGGGCGACAAAGGCCAGCCCGTGGGCGATGTCCTCGACCTCGATGTCCATCGGTGTCGGGTCGAGAAGATCGAGCCGGCGGCCCGATAGCATGCGCTGCCAGGCGCGGGGTGGTCGTGCCATGCCATCCTCCGAAGCGGCGGTCAAGTGCGTCCGACCGGGCACACCCCGGCGCCGGCCGGAAGGGCGAGTTGCCGACCGGCGGTCCGGGTGGTATGGCCCGGCTGACGCGTTTGCAAGCTTCAGGATCATGTCTATGTCACAGGACTTCATCGTCAAGGATCTTTCGCTGGCCGATTTCGGCCGCAAGGAAATCGAGATCGCCGAAACCGAGATGCCGGGCCTCATGGCCCTGCGCGAGGAATATGCCGACAAAAAGCCGCTCGCCGGGGCGCGCATCGCCGGATCGCTGCACATGACGATCCAGACGGCGGTCCTGATCGAGACCCTGGTCGCTCTTGGCGCCGAGGTGCGCTGGGCGTCGTGCAACATCTTCTCGACGCAGGACCACGCGGCCGCGGCAATCGCCGCCCGCGGCATTCCGGTCTTCGCCGTGAAGGGCGAAACGCTCGAGGAATACTGGGACTACGCCGACCGGATCTTCCAGTTCCCGGAAGGGGGCGCGAACATGATCCTCGACGACGGCGGCGACGCGACCATGTATGTCCTTCTGGGCGCGCGCGTGGAAGAAGGCGAGACCGACCTCATCGCCAATCCCTCGTCCGAGGAGGAAGAGGCGCTCTTTGCCCAGATCCGCAAGCGCATGGCGGAAAGCCCCGGCTGGTTCGTGCGCCAGCGGCACATGATAAAGGGCGTCTCGGAAGAGACGACGACGGGCGTTCATCGGCTGTATCAGCTGATGGAGAAGGGTCACCTGCCCTTCCCGGCGATCAACGTGAACGATTCCGTGACCAAGTCGAAATTCGACAACCGCTATGGCTGCAAGGAAAGCCTGGTGGACGGCATCCGGCGCGCCACCGATACGATGATGGCCGGCAAGCTTGCGGTCGTCTGCGGCTACGGCGATGTCGGCAAGGGCTCGGCCGCCAGCCTGCGCGGTGCCGGCGCGCGCGTCGCCGTGACCGAGGTCGACCCGATCTGTGCGCTTCAGGCAGCCATGGACGGCTATGAGGTGGTCACGCTCGAGGATGTGGTCGCGAAGGCCGACATCTTCATCACGGCGACGGGCAACCGCGACGTCATTCGCATCGAGCACATGCGCGAGATGAAGGACATGGCGATCGTCGGCAACATCGGCCACTTCGACAACGAGATCCAGGTCGCCGCGCTGCGCAATCACAAGTGGACGCGGATCAAGGATCAGGTGGACATGATCGAGATGCCGTCGGGCAATCGCATCATCCTTCTGTCCGAGGGACGGCTTCTCAACCTTGGCAACGCGACCGGCCACCCGAGCTTCGTCATGTCGGCGTCCTTTTCGAACCAGGTCCTGGCGCAGATCGAGCTCTGGACCCGCGGCGATCAGTACGAGAACAAGGTCTACATCCTGCCCAAGCACCTCGACGAGAAGGTGGCGCGGCTCCACCTCGAGAAGGTCGGTGCGAAACTGACCCGCCTGACCGAGGAACAGGCCGAATACATCGGCGTCACGCCGGAAGGTCCGTTCAAGCCCGAGCATTACCGCTACTGAGGCAGCGGGCCCGGGCGCGCACGGGGGCGGCCGCGCGCCCGCCGTCCCGGGCCCGGCCGGTGCCGGGTCAGGGGGGAAAATCGGCACACGTTTTCCTTTGTGAACGGCGTGGCGCGTTCTAATGTCGGGGCCAAGGGGATTTCCCCCGGCCAATGGCAACAACGAAGGACACAGTGATGAGCCGCAGAGATGAACTGATTGCGACCTATGCCGACGACTTGCGGAACAAGTGCGGAGTCGAGCCGGACATGGACCTGCTTCGCAAGGTGACGATCGGCTGCGGGCCGGCGATCTACAATCCCGATGCCTCGACCGTGGCGGGAAGCCAGCCGTCCGAACTCGAGACGGTCAAGAACAACTTCCTTATCAAGAAGCTTGGCCTGGCCGACGGGCCCGAGCTGATGGAGGCCATCAACAAGGTCATCGACCAGTACGGGCGCTCGGAGCGCAACAAGTATCGCGCCGTCGTCTACTATCTTCTCGTCAAGCATTTCGGCAAGGAAGACGTCTACGGCTGACATTCCCGCCGACGCCGACGCCTTTCGGGCCCGCCTTCACCATGGCGGGCCCGTTGCATTTCGTGGGCCGGGTTTCCCGGCGCTCGGGCCCCGGCCCGCGCGTGCCCGTCCCTGACGCGCCCTTGTCAGGCCGCGCCGGGGACAGGCCGTGCCGTCCCGTCGGGAAGAAACTCCGCGACCGGCACGCTTCGCCCCTCGGCGGCGGCGCGCTGGGCAGCAAGACCCATGACCACGGCCAGAAGCCCGTCGCGCACCGTCACGTCGGGCGCCGGACGCGTGCCGCGGACGACCTCGAGAAAGCGTTGGTGCTGGTAGAAGGTCGAGCCGTTGTGGTCGCCAGCCTCGAGGATCGTCGGGTCGACGGGCGTCGGCACCTCGACCGGCCCGCGGGGCTCTCGCGGGCTCAGCACGACCTTCGGTTCGGGCAGGGGGCCGAGCTCGGACGGCCAGAAGCGTTTCGGACCCGGCACGAAGGCTTCGACCTTGCCCAGGGGGCCAACGGCGGAAATCTCTTCCTGATAGCGCGATCCCTCGGCGAACATGCATAGTTCGAGCATTGCGCGCGCCCCGTTGTCGAAGTCCACGATGACATAGCCGTTGTCGAGGATGTCCGGGACCTCGCCGTCCAGGCGCTCGTCGCGGTGATTGACCGATTGCGCCGCCGAGGCCATGACCCTGACGGGCTCGGCGCCCAGGGCAAGGCGCATGAGGTCGAAGAAGTGACAGCACTTCTCGACGAAGGTGCCGCCTGTGTAGCGGTTGAACCGGTTCCAGTTCCCGACCTTGTGGAGGAAAGGAAAGCGGTGCTCGCGGATCGAGAGCATCACCGGTCCGCCCGTGGCCGCGCCGAGCCGGTCGACGAGGGCGGCGATCGGCGGCATGTAGCGATATTCCATCGCCACCCAGATCGGTGCCGGGTATTCGCGTTCCAGCGCGGCAACCGCGCCGATGTCGGCAGGGTCCGTCAGAAGCGGCTTCTCGACAAGGACCGGAAGCGGGCGGTGCCGCTGCATCTCGACGAGTTGGCGAACGTGGAGGTGGTTCGGGCTTGCGATGACGACGCAATCCAGGCCGGGGTCGTTCAGTAGTTCGGCCACGGACCCGACGAAGGTCGCCTCGGGCGCCAGTTCCGCCGCCTTCGCGGCCATCCCGGCGTCGGGTTCGAAGATCGTGCGGATGCGGGTGTCCGGCAGAAGGCGGATGTTGCGAATGTGCTCTTGCCCCATCATCCCGCAGCCGATGATCCCGTAATTCACGGCACTGCCCATTTTCCTCTCCCTATCGAAATCGTTGGACGTATCTTGCGCGGTCCGGGTCGAACCAGGTTCTCGAGTATTCGACGGCTTCGGGGCCTGCGGCCCAGGCGTGCCGTTCGATGAAGCCGGTTGTCGTGCCGGGACGCGGTGCGAAGGCCGGCGGAGCCCATTCTGGCACGGCGGCCAGGCCGACGCGGTCTTCGGCCCGGGAAATCGAAAGGCCAAGGCGCGTCCTGTAGAAGTAGTAGAGCGAGTCGGATAGCTCTTCCCGGCGCACCTCGCCGGCGTCGCCGTCGAGCCAGATTTCCTCGACGGCGACGGGCTCGCGGTCAAGGAAGCGGAGACGGCGGATGCGGGTCGCGGCCGAGGCCGTGCCGAAGGCGGGCAGGTCGGCGGGCTTTTCCATGCGCGAGACGTCAAGGAAACGTGCGCTCGGAAGCCCGCCGCCCCTGACCAGCTCGAGCCGGAACATCGCATAGATGCTGCGGTCGACATGGGCGGCCTGCACATAGTTTCCCGAACCGTGGACACGGTTCAGAAGCCCCTTTTCGGCAAGGTCCGCCAAGGCCTTTCGCAGGGTGCCGATCGATACGCCAAGCTCGGCGGCGAGTTGTCGCTCTGGCGGCAGGCGCTCGCCGTCGACCAGGCGGCCGGCCGCGATCTCTCGGGCGAGCATCTCGCTGATCTGCAGATAGACCGGCAGCGCATGCGGCGGGTTCGGGGGCGGGGCCATGGTGTGGCGTCCTGTCGCACAAAAAAATTGATACACTATTGATCTACATCAATGCGCCTGCTACGCAAGAGAAAAGTGACGCATCAGGGAAGGAGCGGGGCATGAGCGTTGTGCCTATCACGTCACCGGATCTGGACGCTGTGGAAGTGTCGTGGTTTGCGGCGCTCTGTTCGGACGACTACCAGTTCCTTGGCGTTCCCGACGGAAATCTCCGGTCGTCGTGGGAGCATTGTGCCGACATCGTGCGCGAAGCCGAGACGCAAGGCTTTCGCAACATCCTGTGCCCGTCGTCCTATCAGGTGGGGCAGGATACGCTGACCTTCGTCGCGGCGGCGTCGCAGATCACGAACAGGATCAATTTCCTGGCCGCCGTCCGCTGCGGAGAGCTTCAGCCGATCATGCTGGCGCGTACCATCGCAACCCTCGACCACATGCTGAAGGGGCGGCTCACCGTCAACATCATCTCGAGCGATTTTCCGGGCGAGCAGGCCGACAGCGCCTATCGCTACCAGCGCTCGCGGGAAGTGGTCGAGATCCTGAAACAGGCCTGGACGCAGGACGAGATCAACTACGAGGGCCAGATCTACAACTTCTCGGGGCTCACGACCGACCCGGCCAGGCCCTATCAGACCGGGGGTCCGCTTCTCTACTTCGGGGGCTATTCGCCGGCGGCGCTCGAGCTTTGCGGCCAGCACTGCGACGTCTATCTCATGTGGCCCGAGAAGAAGGAGGACCTTGCCGACCGCATGCGCGCCGTGAATGCCGTGGCCGAGCGGCACGGCCGAACGCTTGATTACGGTCTCAGGGTGCATGTCATCGTGCGGGACACCGAACAAGAGGCCCGGGAATACGCCGACTACATCGTCTCGAAGCTGGACGACGAACAGGGGCGGGCGATTCGCGAACGCGCACTGGATGCGAAGTCCCTCGGCGTCAGCCGCCAGGCGCGCAACCGGGAGATCGCGGATGACAAGGGCTATGTCGAGCCCAACCTCTGGACCGGCGTGGGCCGGGCGCGGTCGGGCTGTGGCGCGGCGCTGGTCGGCTCGACCGATCAGGTCCTCTCGAAGCTCGAGGACTACCGCAAGATGGGCATGCGCGCCTTCATCCTGTCGGGCTATCCGCATATCGACGAGGCCCGGCACTTCGGAACCCGCGTGATGCCCGAGCTGAAGACGTGCTCGCTGCCGCATGTCTATGGCCGGGTGCCTGCCGAGACGCCTGCAACGCCCCTTGGGGTCGGGGAGCGAAAGTGATGGAACGCGTCGAGATCGCACCGGGGCTGTCCTTCAGCCGGCTTGTGTACGGCATGTGGCGTCTTGGCGACGACCCGGATACCTCGGCCGGCCATGTAGCGGCAAAGGTGCATGCCTGCCTTGACCAGGGGATCACGACCTTCGATCAGGCCGACATCTATGGCGACTACGGCGCCGAGGCGCTTCTCGGCGCGGCCCTGCGCGCCGATCCGGGGCTGCGCGACCGGATGGAGATCGTGACGAAATGCGGGATCGTCGCCCCCTGCGGACGCTACGCCGGGGCGGCGGTGAAGCACTACGACACCTCTCGGGCGCACATAGAACAGTCCGTCGAACAGTCGCTTCGCAACATGGCGACCGACCGGATCGACCTTCTTCTCATCCACCGGCCCGATCCGATGATGGACCACCACGAGACCGGGGCGGCGCTCGACGGGCTCGTGAAGTCGGGCAAGGTGCGGGCGGTCGGGGTGTCGAATTTCCGGCCGTGGGACTGGTCCCTTCTTCAGTCGGCAATGGAAACCCCGCTGGCGACGAACCAGATCGAGATCAGCCTGGCATGCCTCGCCCCCTTCACGAACGGCGATCTTGCCTTCCATCAGGAGCGTGGCCACAGGCTCATGGCCTGGTCGCCGCTTGGGGGCGGCCGCATCGTGAAGGACGAGGGTCCGCTGGGCGCGGTCATGGACGAGATCGCCAGCGGTTTCGGTGTCGACCGCGCCGCCGTGGCCGTCGCCTTCCTTCTGGCGCACCCGTCGGGTATCCTGCCGGTCCTTGGCACGAACAACATCGAGCGGATCCGCCGCATCTCCGATGCCCTTCGGGTCAGGCTCGACCGAGAGACGTGGTTCCGGCTTTACGAGGCCGGTCTTGGTCAAGAGGTGCCGTGATGTCGATCGAGGGCGCAGGCATGCAGCGGACGTTCGTCCCCGACCCCGGAAACCACCGGCTCTTGCGCGATGCGTTCGGCCGCTTCACGACCGGGGTCACGGTGGTCACGACGCAGAGCGAAGACGGGCCGGTCGGTATCACCGCGAACAGTTTCTCGTCGGTGTCGCTTGATCCGCCCCTGGTGATGTGGGCGCCCGGCCGTTCGTCCCGGCGGTTTCGCTACTTCAGCGAGGCCGAACACTATGCCATCCACGTTCTGGGCGCCGCGCAGCGGGATCTGTGCTACGCCTTTGCCAGGGACGGGCACCTGATCGAGTCGATTCCGCATGACGTGAACGCGCATGGCGTGCCGCTCATACCGGGGTGTCTGGCGCGGTTCGAGTGCACAAGGGTCGCGACCCACGAGGGGGGAGACCACGTCCTGGTTCTGGGCCGCGTCGACCGTTTCGAGATGCGAGAGGGCGAGGCACTTGCCTTCTATGCCGGGAAGATGACCGAACTGCCGGCAGGCAAATGACAGGATCGCCGGCAAACCGGCGGCAACAGGGAGGGAGGCCCGAATGGGCGTAATACGGGCGGCGGTCCGGCCGTTCCACTTGGTGAATTCGTGGGCCCATCGGGTCGGGCACGTGATCGGCGTCGTGGCGATCGCGCTCATGGTCGTCGCGATCCTCATTCAGGTGTGGTTTCGCTACGTGCTGAACAACGCCCTGCCATGGCCGGACGAGGCGGCACGCTTCTGCATGCTGTGGATGACCGGGTTCGTGGCGCCGGCGGCCTTCCGGCGGGGCGGATTCGTCGCCATCGACATGGTGCGGCTGGCGCTGCCCGGCCGCCTGCCTCAGCTCCTCTCGCTGGTGCTTCTGTGTTTCTCGCTGGCGGTGCTTGTCGTCGCCCTTCGGATCGGCTGGGCCGAAGTGACGGGCTTCGGCGGGCGGTTCATGACCGCTTCGCTGTGGGTGCCGGTGTCGGTGGACATGTCGGAATGGATGCGGGTGCCGCGCAGCTGGATGATGGCGTCGCTCCTGGTCGGGATCGGCCTCATGGTCCTTGTGAACATCGAGCTTGTCCTTCGCACGCTGGGCGCGCTTCTGGGCGACGAGGAAATCGCCCGCGCCCCCGGTGCCGAGGCCATGGGCGGGGTCGAGTGATGCTGGTCTGGTTCCTGCCGCTTTTCCTCGTCCTTCTGCTTGTCGGCATGCCGGTCTTCTTCGCGCTGATCGCGGCGCCCGGGATGCTTCTCTACCTCAACGGCCAGGAAAGGGACGTCGTCCTTCTCTACCGCAACCTCTACAACGGGATGGACAGCTTCCCGCTGATGGCCATCCCGTTCTTCATGCTGGCCGGAGAGATCATGAACCGCGGCGGCATCACCGAACGGCTGGTCGAATTCAGCCAGGCGCTGATGGGCCATCTGCGCGGCGGCCTTGCCCATGTCAACGTCCTGTCCTCGATGCTTTTTGCCGGGCTCTCGGGCTCGGCCGTGGCCGACACCTCGGCGCTCGGCTCGATGCTCATCCCGGCGATGGAGCGCCAGGGATACACCCGGCGCTTCGCGGCGGCGATCACGGCGGCAAGCTCGGTCATCGGGCCGATCATTCCGCCGTCGGGGATCATGATCATCTACGCCTACGTGATGGGCGAAAGCGTGGCAGCGCTTTTCCTTGCGGGCATCGTGCCGGGCATCCTTGTGGGGCTGGGCCTCATGCTGGTCGTCAAGTTCATGGCCGACCGCTATGACTTTCCCGTCGCCTCGCGCCGGCAGGGGTGGACGGAACGGGGCCGGGCGAGCCTGCGGGCCTTCTTTCCCCTCATGACGCCGGTCATCATTCTCGGCGGCATCCTTGGCGGCATCTTCACCCCGACCGAGGCCGCGGCGGTGGCCGTTGCCTATGCGCTGGTCATCGGCCTTTTTGTCCTGCGCACGCTGCGGCTCGCCGAGCTGCCGGACGTCCTTGGCCGGGCGGCCACGACCTCGGCGGTCGTTCTTCTTCTCGTGGGCGCCGCGATGTCGTTCAAGACCGTGGTCAGCCTCAGCCATGCGCCCGAGCACCTTGCCGCCTTCGTCCTCGGGCTGTCGGACAATCCGCTGACGCTTCTCTTCCTCATCAATCTGCTTCTGTTCGTGGTGGGGATGTTCCTTGATGCCGGCCCGGCGATCATCATCCTTGGCCCGATCCTTGGGCCCATCTTCACCGACCTTGGCGTGCACCCCGTGCACTTCGCCATCATCATGAGCGTCAACCTGACCGTCGGGCTGGCGACCCCGCCCATGGGGCTGGTCCTGTTCGTCGCCGCCGCCGTGTCGGGCGAACGGGTCGAGACGATCGCGCGCGCCATCGTGCCCTTTCTTCTGGTGGAGATCCTCGTGATCTTCCTCATCACCTATGTCCCGGCGATCTCGATGACGATCCCGAGACTGACCGGCTTTGCCAACTGAAGAGCGCAACAGGGAGGACTTCCATGCTCAGACACGCAATCAAGGCAGTTGCCGTCGCGGCCCTCGTGGCCGGGTCTGCAGTCGCGGCCGCGGCCGCCGACTTCACGATCCGGGCGACCGCAAACTCGAACGAGAACGACGAGGACTATGACGGTCTTGTCGTCTTCAAGAACTACGTGGAAAGCGCGTCGAACGGCGCCATCGCGGTCGAGATCTTCATGGGCACGCAGCTCTGCTCGAACGGGGCCGAGTGCCTTCAGGGCGTCGCGGACGGCACGATCGATGTCTACATCTCGACGTCGGGCGGGGCTTCGGGGATCTTTCCCTATGTCCAGGTTCTGGACCTGCCCTATCTCATGTCGGACGACCGCATCGCCGAGGCGGTGCTGAGCGGCGATTTCGTGCGCAAGATGCGCGCGATGGCGCTTGAGGATTCCGGCGGCGCCATCCGCCTGATGACCATCGGCAACACCGGCGGCTGGCGCAACTTCGCCAACACCAAGCGGCGCGTCCGCACGCCCGAGGACCTGAAGGGCCTGAAGATCCGGACCGTCGTCGCGGACCTTCCCCAAGAGCTTGTGAAGGCCCTTGGCGCGTCGCCCACGCCCATCCCCTGGCCCGAGCTTTTCACCAGCCTGCAGACGGGTGTCGTCGACGGCTCGAAGAACGGCATCACGGACATCATGGCGATGAAGTTCCCCGATGCCGGGCTCAAGTATCTGACGCTTGACGGGCACGCCTACATGGGCGCGCTGTGGTGGATGAACAACGCCAAGTTCGAGGCCATGCCGCCCGAACTCCGCCGCGTTGTCGTCGACGGGTTCTATGCCCTTCAGCAGGCCACGTTCGCGTCGCCCAAGCGCAAGTCCATCCAGGCCTACGAGGACTTCAAGGCCGCGGGCGGCGACATCTACGTCCCGACCCCCGAGGAGAAGGCCAAGTTCCGCGAGGCGGCCGCGCCGGTCTACGACTGGTTCAAGGCGAACGTCACCCGCGGCGACGAGATCTTTGCCGCCTTCACCGATGCCGTCGCCAAGGCCGAGGCCGAGGTCGAGGCTGCGCGCAAGGCTGATCTCGAGTGATCATGGGCCGGGGGCGGCCCGTCTGCCCCCGGCACCCTTTCAGCGAAACGGATACATCCAGGGCTTGTAGTCGGCGACAAGGACATGGGCCTTCTCGATCTGTTCCGGGGTCATCTTCTTGACCACTTCCTCGAGCGAGATCGCGGCATCGGGGTCGCCGCCGATGGCCGAGAGCGTGTACCACATGTAGGCCCGAACAAGGTCGGGTGCGGGAATGCCGCGCCCGATCTCGTAATACCAGCCAATCCCCGACTGCGCCCCGGGATGGCCTTTCATCGCGGCGCGCAGATACCACTCGAAGGCGCGCATGTCGTCCTGCTCGACGCCAAGCCCCATGGCGTACATCACGCCGATCAGCTCTTCGGCATCGGCGTTTCCCGCCCGCGCCGCGGGTTGCAGAAGCTGCATGGCCGTCGCGTAGTCGCCGGCCTCCATCGCGTCGCGCGCGCGTTCGATGTCGGCGCGCGTCGGCGACGGGCCCAGAACGATGATGCCAAGAAGCGCGGCGGCGCCTATCGTTCGCAGATGCTTCATGCTCTTCCCCTGATCCTTCTCATCCTTGCCCCGGCCGCCCCCGGCGCCCGCGCAGATCCGCTTCCCGAGCCGGCAACCGCCGAGGATTTTCTTTCCTTCGACCCCCGGCAGGCCGCGCTGGGACGTCTTCTTTTCTACGACAAGATCCTGTCGGGAAACAGGAATATCGCTTGTGCCACCTGCCATCACCCGGCGTTCGGGACCGCCGACGGGCTGTCGCTCGGGATCGGCGAGGGGGGGCGGGGCCTTGGTCCGAACCGCGATCCCGGTGTCGGCGCGTCCCGCATTCGCAAGCGCATTCCCAGAAATGCGCCCGGCCTGTGGAACCTTGGCGCCCGCGAGGTGCGCGTCCTGTTCCACGACGGACGCGTGAGCGCAAGTGATCTCTACGGCAACGGGTTCAACACCCCGGCCGAGGAGTGGTTGCCCAAGGGGTTGAATTCGGTCCTTGCCGCGCAGGCGCTGTTTCCTCTTGTCGCCCAGTTCGAGATGGCCGGGAACCCGGCCGAGAACGAGGTTGCCGGCGCGGTTCATGACCGCATCGACGCGGCGTGGCCGATCATCGCCAAGCGTGTGCGCACGACCGGCGATTATGGCGCGCGCTTCGTCGCGGCCTTCGACGACATCGACGCGCCGGACGAGGTTTCGATCGTCCACATCGCAAACGCGCTTGCCGCCTTCATGGCCACGGAATGGGAAAGCATCGACAGCCCATTCGACGCCTATCTTTCCGGCGACGAGGCGGCCCTCTCGCCGGCGGCAAGGCGTGGCATGGCGCTGTTCTACGGGAAGGCGGGGTGCAGCGCGTGTCACTCGGGGAAGTTCCAGTCCGACCACGCCTTCCACGCCATCGGGCTTCCGGCCTTCGGCCCCGGGCGCACACGCCGCTTCGACATGGTCGCCCGCGATGTCGGGCGCATGGCCGAGAGCGATCGGCTCGAGGATGCCTACCGGTTTCGCACGCCGATGCTCAGGAACGTCGAGCTGACGGCGCCCTATGGGCACAACGGCGCCTATCCGACGCTCGAGGGGATCGTGCGCCATCATCTCGACCCGCGGGGCGCCATTCGGCGCTGGCGGCCCGAAATGGCGGCGCTTCCCGATGTGCCCTGGCTCGAAGCGGGGGATTTCGTCATTCTCGAGGACCGGCTGGAAATGGCGCGCCAGGCGCGGGCGCTGGACATCGGGCCGGTCGCGCTGCGCGATGCCGAGATCGGTGACATCGTCGCCTTCCTGAAATCGCTGACGGGCAGAGCCGCCCGAGCGGGGCTTTCGGAAGTACCCGAACGGGTGCCAAGCGGGCTGCCCGTGGATCGGGTGGAGACGAACTGACCGGCCGTCCGCCGCCGTCCAGGGAACCGGAAAGACGAAGACGCCGGCCACGAGGGCCGGCGTCTTCGGTCTTGTCCTGCGGTGTTATCCTGGTGGAGCCGAGGGGAATCGAACCCCTGACCTCATCATTGCGAACGATGCGCTCTCCCAACTGAGCTACGGCCCCGCCGGGCGGTCATTTGGAGCATCGGGGCGGCGGTGTCAAGGGGGCATCTGCCC
>RFGD01000305.1 GCA_003696705.1 Alphaproteobacteria bacterium
CTTACCGCGGAACAGGGCAAGCCCCTGCCCGAAGCGAAGGGCGAGATCGCCTATGGTGCCTCGTTCATCGAATGGTTTGCCGAAGAGGCCCGCCGCGCCTATGGCGAGACGATCCCGGCGCATCAGACCGACAAGCGCCTTCTGGTGCTGAAGCAGCCGATCGGCGTCGTCGCGGCGATCACGCCGTGGAACTTTCCGAACGCGATGATCACGCGAAAGGCCGGACCGGCGCTGGCGGCGGGCTGTGCGATGGTGCTGAAACCGGCCTCGCAGACGCCGTTCTCGGCCATTGCGCTTGCCGTCCTGGCCGAGCGCGCAGGGCTGCCGGCCGGGCTGTTCTCGGTGGTAACGGGGCCGGCCGGCGAAATCGGAGCCGAAATGACGGCAAACCCCATCGTCCGGAAGCTGACCTTCACGGGCTCGACCGAGGTGGGCGCGAAGCTTTACGCCCAATGTGCCCCGACAATCAAGAAGCTGGGGCTCGAGCTTGGCGGCAATGCCCCCTTCATCGTCTTCGACGATGCCGATCTTGACGCCGCCGTCGACGGCGCGCTGATCGCCAAGTATCGCAACAACGGCCAGACCTGCGTCTGCGCGAACCGCATCTACGTGCAATCGGGGGTCTATGACGCCTTCGCGAAGAAGCTTGCCGACAAGGTCGCGGGGCTGAAGACCGGCAACGGATTCGAGGAAGGCGTGACCTTCGGCCCCCTGATCGACGAGGCCGCCCTTCGCAAGGTCGAAGAGCACGTCTCGGACGCGCTCGCCAAGGGCGCGAAGGTCGTCCTTGGCGGCCGACGGCATCCCTTGGGCGGCACCTTCTACGAACCGACCATCCTGACCGACGTGACCCCCGACATGGCCGTGGCCCGTGAAGAGACCTTCGGCCCCGTCGCCCCGCTCTTTCGTTTCGAGACCGAGGCCGAAGCCGTGGCCCAGGCCAACGATACCGAGTTCGGTCTTGCCTCGTATTTCTACTCGCGGGACCTTGCGCGCGTGTGGCGCGTGTCCGAGGCGCTCGACTACGGCATGGTGGGTGTCAACACCGGCCTCATCTCGACGGCCGAGGCCCCCTTCGGCGGCGTCAAGATGTCCGGCATCGGGCGCGAGGGCTCTCGGCACGGCCTCGACGAGTTCATGGAAATGAAATACGTCTGCGTCGGCGGCATCTCCCCCGAAGACGGCGCCTGAACACGCGGCAGGTGAGCGCGATGGAGGCATCGGGGGCACGAGCATGCGGCTGACGACCGGGGACATCATTGCCGACAGTCTTGTCCGGAACGGCGTCGACACCGTGTTCGGGATCCCGGGCGCGCACATGTACGACTTCAACGACGCCCTGGCGCGGCGCGCCGATCGCGTGCGGTTCATTCACACAAGGCACGAGCAGGCGGCCGGGTTCATGGCCTACGGCCATGCGCGCTCGACGGGCCGGCCTGGCGTCTATACGGTCGTGCCCGGCCCGGGCCTTCTGAATTCCGGGGCGGCGCTGGCGACGGCCTATGGCGCCAACGCGCCCGTCATGTGCATCACCGGCAACATCGTCTCGGGCCTTGTGGGGCGCGGGCGGGGACAGTTGCACGAACTGCCCGACCACCTGGCGACGCTTCGCGGGCTGACGCGCTGGGCCGCGCGCATCAACCATCCCTCCGAGGCGGCCCGGATCATGGCCAGGGCCTTCGGGCAAATGCGCTCGGGCCGCCAGGGGCCCGTCGGCGTCGAGACGCCGTGGGATGTCCTCGGCCAGGACATGCCGGGTCCCGTCGAGCACCCCGATGCGCCCGTTGCGCCGCCACCACCGCCCGACCCCGTCGAGATCGAACGCGCCGCCCGCCTGATCGCCGGCGCGCGGCGTCCTCTTGTCATGGTCGGCGGCGGCGCCCTTCATGCGGGCGGCGAAATCGCCGAACTTGCGCGCCGCCTGGACGCGCCGGTTACGGCGCACCGGGCCGGCAAGGGCGTCGTCCCCGAAGACGACGACCACTTCCTGATGCCCCCGGCTGCCTGGGACTACTGGCAGCGCGCCGATCTTCTTGTGGGCATCGGCTCGCGGCTCGAGCTTCAGCACTTCCGCTGGCGCTGGTTTCCACCGGGCCTCAGGACCGTGCGCATCGACATCGACCCGACCGAGTTCGTGCGGCTTCCGGCCGACGCACCGGTCCTTGCCGACGCGGCCGCGGGCGTGCGCGCCCTTCTCGAGGCGCTCCCCACCCGCATCCGGCACCAGACCAGCGGAAGCGCCGAACGCGCGGCGCTTCGCCGGCGTGCAGCCCTTCGCGTCGCCGCGCTCGAACCGCAAGCGAGCTTTCTCGGCGCCATTCGCGACGCCCTGCCCCCCGATGGCTTCTTCGTGGAAGAGGTCTGCCAGGCCGGGTTCACCGCGCGCCTGTCCTTCCCCGTTTCGGCCCCCAGGCTCTATGTCTCGTGCGGGTATCAGGAAACGCTTGGCTTCGGCTTTCCGACGGCGCTTGGCGTCAAGGTTGCCAACCCGGACCGCGCCGTCCTTGGCATATCGGGCGATGGCGGCTTCCTGTTCGGCGTCCAGGAGCTGGCGACCGCCGTCCAGCACGGAATCAACGTCGTCATGGTCGTGTTCAACAATGGCGCCTACGGCAATGTCCTGCGCGACCAGCGCGAGCGCTACGGCAACCGCATCCTTGGGGCCGCCCTGCACAACCCCGATTTCGTCGCGCTTGCCGAGAGTTTCGGCGCACTCGGCCTGAGGGCTGATGAGCCTGACGCCCTTCGGCGCGCGATCCGGGACGCCTTCGAGGCGGATCGACCGGCGGTCATCGTCGTGCCCGTCAGGGGCGGGGTCGAAACCTCTCCCTGGCCGCTCCTCCACCCGGCGCCGCCAGAAGGCCGGGCGGCCGAGGGCTGATGGCCGCCCCGGCCGGGGGCAGGATGGCCGCGGACGAAGGCCGCGACAGGCAGGGTGGCAACGGGGGGCGAGCGCGCCCCGCGCCGGGCA
>RFGD01000306.1 GCA_003696705.1 Alphaproteobacteria bacterium
GCTATCGGTCGACAGGCAGCCCGCTTGGCACCGCCTCGGGGATGCCAAGGCGCCCCCTTGCGGCCTCGGCGTCCGTCAGCGTGCCAAGAAAGGCGATGAGGTCGTCGATCTCTTCCTCGTCGAGGTCGGGCAGATCGATCTCGATCGAGGTGCGCACAAGATGGGCGCCCTCGGCGTCGTCCAGTTCCGCCCAGTCACCCCCCGCGGTCGGCAACTCGGGCAGCACCGCCATGGACGGATCGTAATGATCGAGCGATCCGGCCGGGTCCAGATGGTGCCGGATCATTGCCCGCAGCGTCGGGAAGGCCCCGTCGTGCCCGTAGGGCGCCGTCAGCGTCACGTTGCGCAAGGACGGCGTGCGGAAACAGAAGGCGTCCCCTTCCGCGCCCGTGACCAACGCCCGGCCCGGGTCGCGGTGATGGCTTTCGAAGGCCGCCGCCTTGCCGGGCCCGAACTGCGGCACACCAATGGCGTGAAATTCATGGTCCGTCTGCAGCGGCCCAGAGTGACAGGCCGCGCATCCCGCCTTCCCGTAGAAGAGTTCCATGCCACGGCGCGCGTCGGCCGGCAACTCGGCCTCGCCCCGCAGGAAGCGGTCGAACAGGCTGTTGTCGGCCCGGAACTCGTAGGTCTCGAAGGCCGCGATCGCGTTCCCGATGTCGGCAATCGTCACCTCCTCCCCGTCACCCAGAAGGCGCGCGAAGGCATCGCGATAGGCCGGAATCGCGACCACACGCCGGACGATGAGATCCCACGCGCCGCCGGGGCCGGTGATGCGCCCCTCGGCCACCGCGCGCGAGATCTCGTTCTCGCCATAGTGGCCGGCCATCTCGTCAGGCGAAACAAGCGGAAAAAGGGCCTGCGCGGCAAGGGGCGAGGCGATCCCTTCGACGAAGTCCTCGCCGACCGGCGTGCGAATGCCCGAAGGATAGCCTTCGGCCAGCTCGACCCGGCCGTCGTGGAAGAGACGCGCGAACTCGGTCGCGCCACGGTTCCATAGCGCCGGCGCGTTCCTCGGGATCCGCGCCTCGGGCATGTTTGCGGGGTCGGGGCGGCGATCGGGTCCGACCCCGATCCCGCCCTCGCCGATCCCGAGCGACACCCCGTCCGAGGTGCCGAACCGCGGATGGTGGCACGTGCCGCAGGAAATGTTGCGGTTGCCCGAAAGTACCGGATCCCAGAAGAGAAGCTGACCGAGGCGCGCCCACTCGGGGTCGACGTCCGGAAACTCGATAGCCGGTGCCGCGACCGCGGCCCGTGCAAGAACAAGGACCCCGAACGCGGCACCCAGGGCGCCGGCGCGGATCCCTCTGCCAAGACAGCTCATGAATCCCCCTCGAAAATATCGACTCTCAAATGCTGAAAGTATGGCCGCTCGGGCGTGTGGACGATATCCCCGAATTGGGACTGGTTCGCGGCGTCGGGCGGGAACTGCGGTTCAAGGCAGATCCCCCCGAAGCGCGGCGCGCTGCCCTGTCCGCCAAGCCCGCTGCCGGTATAGACCTGCATCGCCGGCTGATCGGTGCGCAACCGAAGGCCAAGGCCCCCGGCGCCGCGAAGCTCGGCCACGGGCGCGGCCGGATCCCGGTTCCGCTCGAGCAGGAGATTGACGTCGATGCCACACCCGTCCGGGTCCTTGTCGGCAATGACGGCCCCAGGGCGAAAGTCGAGGCGCTCGGGCACGGGCGCGATGGCACCGGTGGGGATCAGGTCCGGCCCGACCGGCGTCCAGCGATCGGCCGCGACGCGAAGCCAGTGGTCGAGGATCGTCGGTCCCGGGCCCAGATTGTAGTAGTTGTGCTGGGCAAGGCTGATCGGTGTGGGGCGATCCGGCCTTGCATGCATCTCGTAGGAAAGCCCCGTGTCCGAAAGCCGGACGATGACCTCGAAATCAACAGCGCCGGGAAAGCCGTCCTCGCCGTCGGGGGCGTGCCGCCGGAAGCACACGGCGGACCCGGCCGTGTCGATCTCGGCCTGCCAGAGGCGGCGGCCGAGGCCCTTGGCGCCGCCGTGAAGAAGGTTGCGCCCCTCGTTCGGGACCAGAACGTGGCGCCGCCCTTCAATGCAGAAGGACGCGCCGGCGATGCGGTTGGCGACCCGCCCGGCAATGATGCCCATGTAGTGGGGGTTCCCGAGATAGGCCTCGACCGACGGCAGCCCGAGTATGATGCGTTGCTCGGCGCCGTCGCGTCGCTGGACACGCCAGTCGCGCGTCGCTGCACCGATGCCCAGAAGCTCGACCCGGTGCCGGCCCCGTTCGAGAACGACGACGGCCACCTCGCGCCCGTCGCTCAACGTCTCGGATTTCAGGACGCCCCCCACCGCCGCACCTAGACGTATCGGTTGACGATGTTTTCAAGAAGCTCCTGCTTGCCAGAGCGCGGCTTCGGGTCCAGCCCTTCGGCCTCGACCCGGCGGGCGATCGCCTCGAGGTCGAGCCGCCCCTCGAGCATGTCCCGCCCCAGATCGCCCCGCCAGCCGGCATAGCGGTCCGCGACGAAATCCTCGAGCACGCCGTCCTCGAGCATCCGCGCCGCCGCGCGCAGGGCCGCCGCGCACACGTCCATGGCCCCGACATGGGCGATCAGAAGATCCTCGGGGTCGATCGACTGTCGCCGAAGCTTGGCGTCGAAATTCGTGCCGCCCGTCGTGAAGCCGCCGCCCCGAAGGATGTGGTAATAGGCCATTGCCACCTCGGGGACGTTGTTCGGGAACTGGTCGGTGTCCCAGCCGGACTGATAGTCGTTCCGGTTCATGTCGATCGAGCCGAATATGTCGAGGACCTGCGCCAGCGCGATCTCGTGCTCGAAGCTGTGGCCGGCCAGGATCGCGTGGCCCTGTTCGATGTTCACGCGGACCTCACCTTCAAGCCCGTGGCGACGCAGGAAGCCATAGACCGTCGCGACGTCGAAGTCATACTGGTGTTTCGTGGGCTCCTGCGGCTTCGGTTCGATGAGGATCGTGCCGGGGAACCCGATCTTGTGCTTGTATTCGACGACGAGGTTGAGGAAACGGCCCAGCTGGGCGTCCTCGCGGCCGAGATCGGTGTTGAGAAGCGTCTCGTAACCCTCGCGCCCGCCCCATAGGACGTAGTTCTCGCCCCCGAGACGGTGGGTGACGTCCATGCAGCTTTTCACGGTCGCCGCGGCATAGGCGAACACCTCGGGGTCCGGATTTGTCGCGGCGCCGGCCATGTAGCGGCGATGCGAAAA
>RFGD01000307.1 GCA_003696705.1 Alphaproteobacteria bacterium
CGCGGGGCACGATCACGTCGATGTAGTCGGTCATCGTCAGCATCTCGCCCACGGCGGCACGGTCGCGCGTCGGCACAAGCTGAATGGCCGAGGCAGGCAGCCCCGCCGCCTCAAGGCCGCGGACCATGGCGGCATGGATCGCGGTTGCCGAATGCAGGCTTTCCGAACCCCCGCGCAGGATCACGGCGTTTCCGGACTTGAGCGCCAGCGCGCCCGCATCCGCCGTCACGTTGGGCCGGCTTTCGTAGATGACGCCAATGACGCCGATCGGCGTGCGGACCCGTCGGATGTGGAGCCCGTTCGGCCGGTCCCATTCGGCGATCACCTCGCCCACCGGGTCCTTCTGCGCGGCGACGGCGCGAAGGCCGGCGACGATGCCGGCGACCCGGTCGGGGGTCAGAAGAAGCCGGTCGAGCATGGCGGGCGTCAGCCCCTTTTCGCGCCCGAACTCCATGTCGCGGGCATTTGCGGCAATGATCTCGGCCTCGGTGTCGGCGACGGCATCGGCGGCCGCCTCGAGCGCCTGCCGGCGCTGCGCGGCCGGCGCATGGGCCAGCGTCCGCGCGGCCGCGCGCGCGTTCTCGCCAAGTGTCTGCATGAGCTGGGGAATGTCCGTCTCGATGTTCATGTCGCCATGTCGTCCCTGTGCACCAATGCCGCGCGACCGGGGTAGCCCAGAATCGCCTCGATGTCACCCGACTGCCGTCCCCGGATCGCTTCGGCCTCGGCCGCGGCGTAGCGGACAAGGCCCTTCGCCACGCGCCGCCCGTCGGGGCCGAGAATGACGACGGGATCGCCGCGCTCGAAGGCGCCGGCAACGCCCGTCACCCCGGCAGGAAGAAGCGACTTGCCCGAGCGCAACGCGCGCACGGCGCCCTCGTCGACCATGATCTCTCCCTTCGGCTTCATCGAGGCGATCCAGCGCTTGCGCGCCGCATGCGGGTCCGAGCGCGGCATGAACCACGTGGCGCGCGCGCCCTCTTCCAGCGCGCGGAGCGGCCGTTCGCGCCCGCCCTCGGTGATGACCATGGCGCAGCCGCCGTCGACGGCCGTTCGTGCGGCCATGAGCTTCGTGCGCATGCCCCCCGACGAAAGCCCCGACACCGGGTCGCCCGCCATCGCCTCGATCTCGGGCGTGATCTCCTCGACCACGGGAAGGTGGCGGGCCGAGGGGTCGGTCTGGGGATTTGCCGTGTAAAGCCCGTCGACATCCGACAGAAGGACCAGCGTGTCGGCCCCGATGGTCACCGCCACCTGCGCCGCCAGCCGGTCGTTGTCGCCAAAGCGGATCTCGTCGGTCGCTACGGTGTCGTTCTCGTTGACGATGGGCACGACGCCCAGCCCGACAAGGGTCGAGAGCGTCGCCCGGGAATTGAGATAGCGCCGGCGGTCGCGCGTGTCCTCGAGCGTCACGAGGACCTGCGCCGTGACGATGCCATGGGGGCCAAGCGCCTCTTCATAGGCGCGCGCAAGGCGGATCTGACCGACCGCCGCGGCGGCCTGCGCCTTCTCGAGCGACAGCGGCCCCGGTGGCAGGCCGAGAACGTGGCGGCCAAGCGCGATGGACCCCGACGAGACGACGACGACATCCGTGCCGCGGGCGCGGATCTCGGCGATGTCACGCGCGAGCCCCTGAAGCCACGTCTCTCTCAGCCTGCCGGTTTCCTTCTCGACAAGAAGCGCCGAGCCGATCTTGACGACCAGCCTGCGCGCCGTCTTCAGGGATGCCACGCCTCTTCCTCCGTCCGGGGCTTCGTCCGTTCGGCGCGGGCCCGGTCGCGCACGGTTTCAAGAAGCGCGCGCAGGACCTCGCGCACCCCCTCGCCCGAGGCCGCCGACATCGCCATGACGGGCCCACCGGTCGCGTTTCGGAGGGCCTCTTCGGCCGCGGCGCGGGCCTCCTCGGTCAGCGCGTCGACCTTGCTCAGCACCGTGATGCGCGGCTTCTCGGCAAGACCGTGGCCGTAGGCCGCCAGTTCATCGACCGTCGTCCGCCAGTCGGCGACCACGTCCTCGGACGTCGCATCGACAAGATGGAGAAGGCTGGCACAACGCTCGACATGGCCAAGGAAGCGGTCGCCGATGCCCCTGCCCTCGTGTGCGCCCTCGATCAGGCCCGGGATGTCGGCGACGACGAACTCGCGCCCGTCCACCCCGACGACGCCAAGGTTCGGATGCAATGTGGTGAAGGGATAGTCGGCAATCTTCGGGCGCGCGTTCGAGGTCGCGGCCAGGAAGGTCGACTTGCCGGCATTGGGCAAGCCGACAAGCCCGACGTCGGCGATGAGCTTGAGCCGAAGCCAGATCGTCCGTTCGACCCCCGGCTGACCGGGGTTCGCGCGTCGGGGGGCCTGGTTGGTCGAGCTCTTGAAGTGGAGGTTGCCGAAACCGCCATTGCCGCCCTGCGCCAGGAGGACGCGCTGACCGACCTCGGTCAGGTCGGCGATGACCGTTTCCTGATCCTCGTCCAGGATCTCGGTGCCGACGGGAACGCGCAGGACGATGTCCTCGCCATCCTTGCCGGTGCGCTGCTTGCCCATGCCGTGCTGGCCGTTTCGCGCGAAGAAATGCTGCTGGTAGCGGAAGTCGACGAGGGTGTTGAGCCCCTCGACCGCCTCGGCCCAGACGTCGCCGCCGCGGCCGCCGTCGCCGCCGTCGGGGCCGCCGAACTCGATGTATTTCTCGCGGCGGAAGCTGACGCAGCCTGCGCCGCCGGCGCCCGAGCGGATGTGGACCTTCGCGAGGTCGAGGAATTTCATCGTCTTGCCCTCTTGCCCCGCGCCTTGTCGCGCTGACGGGGCCGTTCAATCAAGTTTTCGGACGTATGTCCATGTAGGAACGGTGGCCTTGCGCGCCACCGAGTAGCTTTCGGCGTCGCCAAGATACTCGAAGCCGGCGTTGGTGAGCACCCGGGCCGACGCCAGGTTGTCCTGAAACACCGCGGCAAACATCGTGCGATCGCCCCGGGGGTTGGCATGGACGATGGCCTGAACGGCCTCGGACGCAACGCCGGTGTTCCAGAAGGCCGGCGCGACCCAGAAGCGGATTTCGGATTGGCCGCGATCCATCGGCTCGAGCCCGACAAGGCCCATGACCTCGGGCAGGTCCGACTTCGTGCCGTCGATCACCCAGACGTCCTCGTCGCGGTCGGGCGACATGGCCCGGTCGATGAACGCCTCTGTCGCGCCGGGCGGCAGCGGATGGGGGATGGAGCGCGTGGCCTCGGCTACCCGTCGATCGCCGGTGTAAAGCGCCATCAGCCCGGCGTCGGAACGACGCACCGGCCGAAGCGTGAAACGCTCGGTCTCGACGACGGGTTGCTGAACTGCGACGGTTTCGAGCTTCATGCCCTCCTCCTTCGGTCATGTCCGCCCCCGCCCCATCGGCGGCGGCGCGGCGTTCTTGTCGACCCCAGGCGGCGGCATGTTCTTCGAACCTGCCCCGGCACCCCCTTCGCGCACCGGTATGCGAAAGATGGTCGGTGCGCGTCCTTTTCGCAACCCCCGCCGCGAAGGCGGCGGCGCCTGTGGCCCACTGGTCAAAAGCCCTGGGGGGACCGGCCTTCCGGCCGATCCCCCCAGGAACGATCACGGGATCCTCTGCCGGTTACTCGGCCGCCTCCTGGACGGGAAGAACCGATACGAAGGTTCGCCCCTTGAGGCCCTTGTGGAAGGTCACCTTGCCCTCGGTCACGGCAAAGATGGTGTGATCCTTGCCCATGCCGACGCCCTCGCCCGGCCACCACTTGGTGCCGCGCTGGCGCAGGATGATGTTGCCCGGGATGACGGCTTCGCCGCCGAATTTCTTCACGCCAAGGCGACGACCAGCCGAATCGCGCCCGTTGCGCGACGAACCGCCTGCTTTCTTGTGTGCCATGCGTCTTACTCCTTGCCTTCGGCCAGCGCCTTGGCCTGCTCGATCCAACCTTCGCGCTCGATGCGGCCCTTGAACGACAGTTGCTCGTCCATATAGGCCACTTCCTCGGGCGTCCAAGCCGCGATCTGGTCATAATGGAAAACGCCGTTCGCGTGAAGAAGTTCTTCAAGCTTCGGCCCGACGCCCGAGATCTTCTTGAGATCGTCGGCCTTGCCGCCGCGCGGCGCGTCGAGAAGGTTGGACGGCTTCTTGCCGGCCGGCGCCTCGGCCTTCGGGGCTTCCTTCGCGGCCGGCTTCTTGGCAGCGGCCTTCTTGGCCGCGGGCTTGGCCTTCGCCTTGGGTGCGGCGGCGGCGACTGCCGCGGCCGAAACCGAGCCCGCGCCGATCGCGGCCTTCACGCCGGTCTTGTCGGCACCCTTCTCGAGGATGTCGGTCACCCTGACCAGCGTCAGCTGCTGGCGATGACCGCGCGTGCGCTTCGAGGAATGCTTCCGGCGGCGCTTGACGAAGTGGATGACCTTCTCGCCCTTGATCTGGTCGATCACCTCGGCCTGGACGGCGGCGCCGTCGACAAGCGGCGTGCCGACGACAAGCTTTTCGCCGCCAAGCATCAGAATCTCGTTAAACTGGATGGTTTCGCCCGGTTCCGCAGCCAGCTTCTCGACGCGAAGGACGTCCCCGCTTTCGACCTTGTACTGCTTGCCACCGGTCTTGAGGACCGCAAACATCTTGTCTTTCCCTTTTCAACCGCGTCCTGTGGCCCCCGTTTCGGGTGTTGGGCCGGCAAGCCGGCGCCTCGGACAGCGCGCCCGTCCTGCGGGCGTGATGGATACTCCGCCCACCGGCGGCGGCCGGTCGGCGACCCGCGGCTTATCCCGAAGGGACCGGCCGTTGTCAAGGGCGTTTCCGCGCGCCGCGGCACGGTGCGAAATTTCCTGCACAAGCGGGGTTGCACCGCCCCGACAGTGCCGCTAGATAGCCGCCCAGTGACCACCGGAATGCGGAGAGGTGCCGGAGTGGTCGAACGGGGCGGTCTCGAAAACCGTTGTACCTTCACGGGTACCGTGGGTTCGAATCCCACCCTCTCCGCCAC
>RFGD01000308.1 GCA_003696705.1 Alphaproteobacteria bacterium
ATCGACCAGGGCGGCTGCTTCGAAACCTCGCGGCCGACGACTCACCAGGACCCGATCTACGAGGTGGACGGGATCATCCACTATTGCGTGGCGAACATGCCGGGCGCGGTGGCGCGCACCTCGACGATCGCGCTTGGAAACGCGACCATGCCGTATCTTCTGGCCCTGGCCGACAAGGGCTGGCGCCAGGCCTGTGCCGAGGATCCCAATCTTCTGAACGGACTGAACGTGCATGCCGGCCACCTGACGCAGGCGGCGGTGGGCGAGGCGCTTGGCATCCCGGTCATGGACCCCCACGAGGCGCTGAAGATCTGAGTGGACCGCACCGCCGGAACGTCGAAGGGCCCGCCGTCGTGGCGGGCCCTTCCTGCACCGAAGAGACTGCGCGAGGGTCGCAATCAGCCCTTCCTGGCAAGCGCGTCGCGGATCTCGAGAAGGACCTCCAGTTCCGTCGGTCCCTTGGGCGCTTCCTCGGCCGGCGCCTCTTCTTCCTTCTTCATCGCCGCTTCCTTGACGCGGTTCACCGTGCGCACAAGCATGAAGACCACGAAGGCGATGATGAGGAAATTCAGAACCGCCATGATGAACGAGCCGTAGGCCAGCACGGCCGCCCCGGCCTCGCGGGCCGCCTCGAGCGAGGCGTAGTCGCCGTCCCCCGACAGGACGATGAACTTGTCGGTAAAGTCGACCCCGCCCATGAAAATCCCGATGATCGGATTGATGATGTCATCGACCAGCGACTTCACGATCGAGGTGAAGGCGGCACCGATGATGATCCCGACGGCCATGTCCATGACATTGCCGCGGGCAATGAAATCCCTGAATTCCTTGAGCATTGCGTTTCCTGTCCCGGATTCGTCCCGAGCGGTTCCGGCTGCGGGATCATGTTGCATTACAGGCACCATGACCCACTTCGGGCCGCCTGAACAGGGGAATGCACGACCGGACGTCCCCGCCCGGCCCCGCCTGGCGGCGACGCCCCATGTGCTCAGCCGCGCAGCTCTCCCCCCGTGGCCTTGCGCACCTTCTCGACGATGCGCCCCGAGACGGCCTCGATCTCCTTCTCGGTAAGGGTCCGGTCGCGCGGTTGCAGCCGCACGGTGATGGCCACCGACTTCCGCCCCTCGCCAAGCTGGCTTGCCGCCTTCGGTCCTTCGAACACGTCGAAGACGCGGACCTCCTCGATCAGCTCCTTGTCGGCGCCGCGCGCCGCGTTCACGATCGCCAACGCCTCGACGCCCGCATCGACGACGAAGGCGAAATCGCGTTCGACGGTCTGGAAGTCGCTGCGGCTGAGCGCCGGTCGCGTGCTGAGCTTGCGCTTCGGCGCGGGGATGCGCTCGGGGAAGACCGTGAAGGCAACAACCGGGCCGCGCAGGTCGAAGCGTTCGACCAGGCGGGGGTGAAGCTCTCCGAACACGGCAAGGATGTTCTTCGGACCCAGCGCGATCCGTCCCGACCGCCCCGGGTGCCACCAGTCGGGCGCATCACGCAGGATCTGGGTGCGGGCCGGCGCCCCGATCGCCTCGAGAATCGCTTCGGCATCCGCCTTGGCGTCGAAGACGTCGACGTTGCGACGCTCGTGGAACGGGTCGCGCGGCCCCGTCGCGCCGACAAGAAGCCCGGCGATCTGCACCTCCTCCTCGCCGGGTTCGCCGCCACTGAAGGCCGGTCCGACCTCGAACAGGGCCAGATCATTGAACCCGCGCGCCTGATTGCGCGCCGCCGCCTGCAGAAGCCCCGGCAGAAGGTCGGGGCGCAGATGGGTCATTTCCGAGGAAATCGGGTTTTCTATCCGCGTGGCATCGGTGCCGCCGCCGAAGGCCGCCGCCGCTTCCTTGTCGATGAACGAATAGGTGACGGCCTCGTTGTAGCCAAGGGCGGCCGCAGTGCGCCGCGCGCGCTGCTCGCGCCGCTGCAGGAGCGTCAGGACCGGGCGGGCCACCCCCGGCGTCGGCCGCGGCAGGGGCGCCCCCTCGAGCCGCGACAGAGAGGCGATGCGCGCCACCTCCTCGACCAGATCGGCCTCGCCCTGGATGTCGGGGCGCCAGCTTGGCGGGATGGCATATTCGCCATCGAAGACGAAGCCGAGCGCGGCGAGGATGCGGCGCTGTTCCCCCTCGGGGATGTCCATGCCGACAAGCGTGCGCACGCGGTCCGGGTCGAAGCGATAGCGGCGCGTCGTGTCGGGAATGGCGCCGTCGACGACGACCTCGGACGCCTCTCCACCGCAAAGCTCGAGCACCATGCGCGTCGCGAGTTCCAGGCCGTCGAGCGTGAAAGCCGGATCGATCCCCCGCTCGAACCGGTAACGCGCGTCAGAGTTGATCCTGAGCGCCCGCCCCGTTTCGGCGATCGTGATCGGGTCCCAATAGGCCGATTCGAGGAACACGTTGACCGTTTCCTCGGTCACGCCGGTTTCCTCGCCGCCCATGACGCCCGCGATGCTTTCGGGGCCGCGGTCGTCCGAGATGACCATCATCCCCGGCGCCAGCGTGTAGGTCTTCTCGTCCAGGGCAAGGATCGTCTCGCCGCCGGACGCGGGGTGGATGCGCAGATCGCCCCGGACCTTGTCGGCGTCGAAGACGTGCAAGGGCCGGTTGACGTCATAGGTGAAGAAGTTGGTGATATCGACGAGCGCGGAAATCGGGCGCAGGCCGATCGCTTTCAGCCGACGCTGAAGCCACTCCGGCGAGGGTCCGTTGCGGACACCGCGAATCACGCGGCCGGCAAAGATCGGACAGCCCTTGTCCTTGAGCTCGGGGGCGATGGTCACGCCGATGGGGCTTTCGAACGCGCCGGCCACGGGCTCGACCGAAAGGGGTTTCAGCACACCCAGGCCCCGCGCGGCAAGGTCACGGGCGATGCCGCGCACGCCAAGCGCATCCGGCCGGTTCGGCGTGATCGCGATCTCGATGACCGGGTCGTTCAGTCCCGCGTAGTCGATGAAGCGTGCGCCGATGGGCGCATCCTCGGGCAATTCGATGATCCCGTCGTGATCGTCCGAGATCATGAGTTCGCGCTCGGAACAGAGCATCCCGTTCGACTCGACACCGCGAATGACACCGGGTTTCAGATCGACACCCGTGCCGGGGATGTGGGTGCCCACCGGCGCGAAGACCCCGACCAGGCCCGTGCGCGCGTTCGGCGCGCCGCACACCACCTGCACCTCCTCGGGCGCGGCGTCGGGCGCCGAGCGCACCTCGACGCGGCAGACGCGCAACCGGTCGGCGTTGGGGTGCTGGACCGCCTCGATGACGCGGCAGATCCGGAACGCGCCCAGCGTCTCTTCCGGGTTCTCGACGCCCTCGACCTCAAGGCCGATATCGGTCAGCGCCTCGGCGATTTCGTCAACCGTTGCCTTGGTGTCGAGGTGATCCCTCAGCCAGGAAAGCGTGAATTTCATCGCGTCGTCCTCGTCTTGCCGCAGGCTGCGGATTATCCCATACGACCTGAAAGGAAAAGGCCCGCCGGACGTTCAGGGCGCCCCCGGCGGCGAGGGGTCGCGCCGGCGCCGGGGCAACCGGCCGAGTGCCCGAAGTGCGCGCGCCGCAGCGCGGCGGCCCCGCCCCGACCGCCGAAACGCCCGGTCAACGCCCCAGCCCAGGAGCGCACCGGCCAGCACCTGCCAGATGTCGTGGCGTTCCGCCTCGATCCGCGAGGCCCCGACGAACCCGGCCGAGATGATCGTCACGCCCTGAACGAAGGGGTGGCCGACCAGGCATTCCTGAACCAGGGAACTGGCCCCCAGAACCGCTGTCGAGGTATGCGCCGACGGCATCCCGTGCCCCCCGCCATCCGGCCGGATGTTGAAGGGCGCATCCCCCAGAAGCCGCTTCGACCCATGCGCGGCGGTGAACATGACGACATAGCGAAGAAGATACTCTGCCGCATGGCCGTTCAGCGCCTCGCACCCCCAGGCCATCAGGGGAAGCGCAACCTGAAGCCGGTCCCCATAGCGTTCGGCCGAACGCTCGGTCGTGGCGACCACAAGGGCGATGACGACCAGCACGATGGCGGCCCGCCGCGGCGATGTCAGGCGCCGGCGAAGCGATGGCAGAAACCGGGACAGGGGCACGGCGCTTCCTCCTTGCAATGGCCGCACGTCGGGGCTTGTGAAGGCTGACGTTGCATGCAAGGGGTCATAGAACGCTTCGCCCCCCATTGCCAGACGCGCCAGGGAATGCCTACCGGATGAACCGCCTTGTCGCCCTTGTGGAAACCCTCGGTGCCCGCCTGGCTGCCCGGCCCCGCCTGGGCCTTCTGGTCCTTGCGGCGGTCGCGATCCTGGCCTTTCTGCCTGCCTTCACGTCATTGCCTCCGGTCGACAGGGACGAGGCGCGCTTCGCACAGGCCTCGCGCCAGATGGCCGCGACGGGCGACATCATCGACATCCGGTTTCGCGACGGGCCGCGCTACAAGAAACCCATTGGCATCTACTGGCTTCAGGCGGGCAGCGTCATGCTGTTCGGGGCGGACCGCGAAGGGCCGATATGGCTCTATCGGCTGCCGTCGATTGCCGGCGCCGTTGCCGTCGTCCTGCTGACTGCGGCGGCGGGCACGCTTGCCGCCGGGGCCGAGGCGGGCCTTGTCGCGGGGCTTCTGATGTCGGGGGCCTTCATCCTCGGCGTCGAGGCACGGCTCGCGAAGACGGACGCCGTGCTCGCGGCCACGGTGGCGGCGGCGATGTTCGCCCTTTTCCGCGCATGGATCGGCAAGGCAGGGCGGCAGGGCTGGCTTCTGTTCTGGGGCGCGCTTTCGGCGGCGATCCTCGTCAAGGGCCCCATCGGGCCGATGGTCGTGGGGCTCGCCGTCGCGGCGCTGTGGCTTGCCGACCGTCCCCGGGCCCGCAACTGGATCGGCGCGCTTCGCCCGGGGCGCGGGATCCTTTTCCTCCTGGCGCTCACCCTGCCGTGGTTCGTGGCCATCACCTGGACATCGGGCGGTGCCTTCTGGGCCGAGGCGCTGGGACGCGACGCCATCGGCAAGCTTCAGGCCGCGCAGGAAAGCCACGGCGCGCCGCCCGGGACCTATCTTCTGGCCTTGTGGGTCACCTTCTTCGGGGCGTCCGGCGCGCTTGCCCTGGCCCTGCCCGCCGCGTGGCGGGTGCGCCGCCACCACGCGGTCGGTTTCGCGCTTGCCTGGGCCGCGCCCGCATGGCTGGTGTTCGAGCTGGCCCCGACGAAGCTTCTCCACTACACGCTTCCGCTGTTGCCGGCCCTCGCGATCCTTGCCGCGGTCGCACTTCCGGAAGCCCTTCGGCTGAAAAGCCGCTGGCGCTGGATCGTCTGGGCCCTCTTCACGCTCATCGGAGTGGGGATCGTCATCGGCGCGGCCGCGTTCTCGGCGCGGCTGGGCGGGCGTCCCGTCATGCCCGTCACGGCCGGACTGTGCGGGATTGCGGCCGGCGCAGTGCTTCTTCTTGGCGCCTTGCGGGCGCAGGCGCCCTTCGCGGCGGCGGTCGGCTTCTGGGCCATGGGCGTCGCGGCGACCGGATCGTTCGTCGCGACGG
>RFGD01000309.1 GCA_003696705.1 Alphaproteobacteria bacterium
CCGCCTGCGCCCCGTCGAGACCGGGCATCGCAACGGCGTCGTCGCCGAAATCGTCTCGGGGCTCGAGCCCGGGGAAATGGTGATCGCCTATCCCTCGGAGGGGGTTGCCGACGGCGTGCGCGTCACCGAACGGAAGGCGGGCCGCTAGCCGTCAGGCCGCCACTTGCGCCGGTGCCTGGATGTCCCTGGCCCAGGCCTTCCAGCAGGCTGCGCCGAAGTCGGCGTTCATGTGAAACACGTCCTCCTCGCGGTGCTCGTGGATCAGTTCCTTCCGGAACCGCACCGAGCCCCGGGAATACGCGGCCTTCGTCATGATCCCCTTCGAAATCGTGCTCTTGGGCTGGTGAAGGGGTCGATAACCTTCCGCGACAAGGCGGCGGTCCATCTCGGCCAACATGTCGTGCACAAAGGGCTGGTCCTTGTTCGCAAGGATCGGCTGGTAGCGCTGGCGCCGCCACTCGATGTCCATCAGTCCTTCGGACAGGAAGGCCTGCCAGGCCGTGAAAACGGGCTTGTCGGTGACCCTGCGCACGGTGCGGGCGACATGGAGCATCGACGACTGCTCGAGCGCCGACCAGAAGGCATCGGCCATGCAGCCGTCCGAGACGAAATGGGGCGCCGTGTCGTGATTGTGGGTCGAGGGCGTCGCGAACGCGGCATAGTTCTGGATGAGCGGTTCGGCCACAAGCCGCATCCCGACGAGAAGGAAGGCATCGAATTCGGCCGGGTCGATGAAGTCGCCGGTGTCCGAGATGTCGCGGAAGAACGCGGCGGCTTCCGGCTCGCGCGGACCGAGGCGGCCATCCACGATGTCGAACGAGGCCATGCCGGCGCCGATGCAACCGGCGAAGGCCGCCTCGACACCTTCCAGCGCGCCTGCGGCCTTTTCCCACCCGGTCTTGAGCGTCGCGACATGGGAATTTCCCAGAACGCAAAGTCGAAGCGGTTTCATTTCGCGAATGCCTCCAGAAGCGCCTCTTCGCAGACCACATCGTTTTCGCCACCCGTGGCCGGCCGGGCGTCGGCGTCGGGGGCGCGGCCGGGCGCCTTTCCCCCGGGATCGTGGGCCGCGAAGAAGGTGCGCATCACCGTCTCGACCCCCGCCGGCGTCACCGAACGAAGGTTCGGCGCGTAGAAGATGCCGCGGGTCGCCGGCGCGGTGATGATCTCGTAGGACGGGAAATAGTCGACGGCGCGAAGGTTTTGCGCGAGTTCGCCGCAAACCGCACGCAGGACTGACTTCGAATGGGTGGTTGCCACCTGGACGTGCTGTCCGCTGGCGGTCGCGGTAAGCGGCACCGGCGAGACCGTGACCAGATAGCGCGCCGGCTTGTCGCGATGCGACTTCACAAGCCGCATGAAA
>RFGD01000310.1 GCA_003696705.1 Alphaproteobacteria bacterium
CTCTGGGTGATTCTGGGGGGTGCTACCCCTTACTACAAGCCGTTCATCCCTGCGCAGAAAATGTTTCAGTAATCTCTGGGTGATTCTGGGGGGTGCTACGCGACCGATTACACTGAAAAACGTCACACGGAGAAGTTTCAGTAATCTCTGGGTGATTCTGGGGGGTGCTACAGCGTGGTATTGGAAATTGTTGACGCGTTGGTTCCAGGTTTCAGTAATCTCTGGGTGATTCTGGGGGGTGCTACAGCGAAGCATGGGAATAAGTTGGGCAGGCGGGTACTAGTTTCAGTAATCTCTGGGTGATTCTGGGGGGTGCTACAACCGGTCACAATCTCGCTAATTACCTGATACGTGGTTTCAGTAATCTCTGGGTGATTCTGGGGGGTGCTACTAAAATCGCAGTCGTTTAATCATTTTTTAGCCTGAAAGTTTCAGTAATCTCTGGGTGATTCTGGGGGGTGCTACCTGCCACATCCGGCTGGATGCGCACCCGCGCCGATGTTTCAGTAATCTCTGGGTGATTCTGGGGGGTGCTACTTTGACGATTTCGGGCTGTATGCTCACGACGGTTCAGGTTTCAGTAATCTCTGGGTGATTCTGGGGGGTGCTACAGCGTTAATGATGACAGATTGCTGAACCATGCCGATGGTTTCAGTAATCTCTGGGTGATTCTGGGGGGTGCTACTTTTACGCTGCTGGTTTGATTGAGTTCGGTAATAAGTTTCAGTAATCTCTGGGTGATTCTGGGGGGTGCTACTAAAATAAAAGCATGACAAAAACAACACCCCCACCAGTTTCAGTAATCTCTGGGTGATTCTGGGGGGTGCTACCTAAATGGAACGCCCTCGGCACCTTTGGCATCCATAGTTTCAGTAATCTCTGCGTGATTCTGGGGGGTGCTACACCCAATATCCCATCACTTTATCAAAATACACCGTGTTTCAGTAATCTCTGGGTGATTCTGGGGGGTGCTACTACGCAAGCAAAAAAACGGCCGTACCAATCATAAAGTTTCAGTAATCTCTGGGTGATTCTGGGGGGTGCTACC
>RFGD01000311.1 GCA_003696705.1 Alphaproteobacteria bacterium
GCGACCGAGAAATAGAAGGCCCGCACGACCCCTTCGCGCATGCGGCTGGCCAGAAGGTCCCAGCCGGTTTCGCCCTTCGCGTCGACACGGATGTAGAAGACCCGTTCGAGGAACCGCGCAACCGTCTTCGGGTCGCGAAGGCGCGCTTCCACATGCGCCTCGATCGCCTCCCGGGCCAGCTGTCGATAGGCGGCGTCATCCATCTCGGACCGGGCCGAGCCGATCACCCGCGCGTCCTCCGGCATCTGTCCGGCCACGAAGCGGCGGAAAAGCGCCGGCAGGATCTTGCGACGGGCAAGATCGCCGGTGCCGCCGAAAATCACCAGATCGAAAGGCGCGACCGGAATCACTCGCGGGGCCATGTGCGTCTCCCTGTTGCCTGTTAGCGCTAACGGCGCCTGCTTTATCACAGTTTCACGCCAAGTCTAGCACGGAGGCGACGACCGGCAACGAAGACGCGGGGACCGGCCGGGCACACGACGGCTCACAAGCGCGTCAGCGGGGGCACTATTGGCTTCCAAGACCGGGGTATCGCCGCTAACCCTTGACGAAGAACGGCAGATGACACAGGGGCACGCGCGCATGAAGGATACGGTCGAGACGGACGAAAGGCACGACGAAAGGCCCTCGGGGGCCCGCCCCTTCTCGGACCCGGACCGCACGGCGGACGGCCAGCCGAGGGCCCGCGTCGCGCTCGTCAATCCGACGACGCTGTGGTTCAACACCGGAACGCTTTGCAATATCGCCTGCGCGAACTGCTATATCGAAAGCTCGCCCACCAACGACCGGCTGGCCTATCTGACCGAGGCCGACGTCGTCGATTTCCTGGGCCAGATCAGGGAACTGGGCTGGCCGATCCGGGAAATCGGCTTCACCGGGGGCGAGCCTTTCATGAACCCCGCGATCATCGCGATGCTCGAACGCGCCCTCGAGGACGGGTTCGACGTCCTCGTGCTCACGAACGCGATGCGGCCGATGATGCGCCCGCGCGTTCAGGAAGGCCTTCGCCGCCTTGTCGAACGCCACGGCGCGCGGCTTGTGATCCGCGTGTCGCTCGACCACTGGTCGGAAACGCTCCACGACGAAGAGCGCGGCGCCGGTGCCTTTGCCGCGACGCTCGAGGGCATGAGATGGCTGCGCGACATCGGCGCCACGATGGCCGTCGCAGGGCGCAGCCGCTGGGGCGACAGCGAAACCTCGATGCGAGAGGGATTCGCTGCGCTGTTCGAGAGAGAGGGCCTTCCCATCGACGCGATGGACCCGGCGCGCACCGTCATCTTCCCCGAGATGGATGCGACCGCCGAGGTCCCCGAGATCACGACCGCCTGCTGGGACATCCTCGGGAAGCGACCCGACAGCGTGATGTGCGCCTCGTCCCGAATGGTCGTGCGCCGCAAGGGCGCAAGCCGCCCGGCGGTGCTTGCCTGCACGCTCTTGCCCGATTCCCCCGAATTCGAGCTTGGCGAAACCCTGGCGGAAGCGGCCGGCGACGTGCCGCTCAACCACCCCCATTGTGCGCGTTTCTGCGTCCTCGGCGGTGCCAGCTGTTCGGGCTAGCGGCTCAGGCGTCGAGTTCGGCGTCCCAATAGAGGAAGTCGAGCCAGCTCTCGTGGTAATGGTTGGGCGGGAATTTCCGGCCGATGTCGCGCAGCTTCTCGGGATGGGGTTCGACCGGCGGCCGGGCGAGTTCCAGCCCCGCCTCGGCCAGCGACTTCGAGCCCTTCCTGAGGTTGCATGGCGCGCAGGCCGCGACGACGTTTTCCCATGTCGTCTGGCCGCCGCGACACCGCGGCACGACATGATCGAACGTCAACTCGCCCTTCCGGCCGCAATACTGACAGGTGAATTCGTCCCGCAGAAAAAGATTGAAGCGCGTGAAGGCCACGCGCTTCTGGGGTTTCACGTATTCCTTGAGGACCACGACCGAGGGTATCCGCATTTCCACCGTCGGGCTGTGCACGACCTCCTCGTATTCCGCCAGGATCTGGACCCGGTCGAGAAAGACCGCCTTTACCGCCTCCTGCCAGGGCCAGAGCGACAGCGGGTAGTAGGACAGCGGCCGAAAGTCCGCATTCAGGACCAGGGCCGGGTGTCGGCGAAGGGCCTGGGGTTCGTGCACGAAGCTTGATCTGAAACTTCCATCCATCCTGTATGCGGGCCTCCGCCCCCAAGAACCGATCCACGGCCGGGCGCGAGAGAGTCATCCGGCCACCACCACTATATATCGCGGCAGGCATCTGGCAAGTTCACATATCCTGCGGTTGCCGTCACGATCGGTCGAGCGCAGGATCGGACGTGAAGGCATCCCGGCGCGATCCGGGCGCGAAAGGGGCAACCGACATGCGGGGCATTCAGGGCATTCTCGAGGCGGCCGTCTACGCCGAAGACCTCGATGCCGCAGAAGCGTTCTACGGCGGAGCACTCGGCCTTGTGCGGATCCAGCGCGTGCGCGACCGGCACGTCTTCTATCGCGCCGGACCGTCGGTGCTTCTGGTCTTCAACCCGGCCGAGACGGTGAAGCCCGCCCCGCCGGGCGCACTTCCGGTGCCCCCGCACGGCGCGCGGGGACCGGGGCATGTCTGCCTGGCAGCCGAGGGCGCCGAACTCGACGCCCTGAAGACGCGCCTTCTTGCCCATGGGGTCGAGATCGAGGCCGACTTTCACTGGCCGAACGGCGCGCGGTCGATCTACGTCCGCGATCCGGCCGGCAATTCCGTCGAACTTGCCGAATGGCGCCTGTGGCGCCCGGTAGCCGAGTGAACCCGCCGACCGAGCCGGCCGACTGAGCGGCCGACCGAACGGCCTCAGTCGGCGTGCTCTGCTCGCTCGAGCATCTCGCGCATGAACGACAACGCGACCGAGAGCCCGTCCGGGGCGATGCCGTGGCCCGTCCCTTCCATCACATGGGCATAGACCTCGAAGCCGGCGTCCTGAAGGGCGCGCGCGGCCTCGGGAAGGGCGGCGGGCGGCACGACATCGTCGGCGTCCCCATGGACCAGAAGAACGGGCGGCTTGACCTTCGCTTCGACCGCGAGACGCTCGGGCTCGAGCAACCGCCCCGAGAAGGCCACGATTCCGGCCACCGCCCGGTCGCGCCGAGGCAGGACGTGAAGCGCCATCATCGTGCCCTGCGAAAATCCGAAAACGATTGTTTTCTCGGGACCTATGCCTTCCTTTTCAGCTATTTCGTCAAGAAACGCATCAAGGTCTTCGGCCGCCGCCGCGATACCCCGACGCGCCTCTTCCTCGGTCGAGCCGTCAAGCCAGGGGATCGGAAACCACTGGTAGCCGAACGGGTTGACGCGGCATTTCTCGGGCGCATTCGGCGCGACGAAGGCCGTGTCCGGCATGTGCGGGCCAAGGACATCGGCAAGGCCAAGAAGATCGGCGCCGTCGGCCCCGTATCCATGCAGGAAGATCACGAGGTTTCGCGCCTTCCCGGGTTCCGCCCCTTTTCGCGCGTATTGCAGCCGTCGTGTCATCTGACCCCCTCTCGGTTCTTGGCGTGTCGGTAGTAGGCCCAGAGGATCCGCGCCGCAACCGCGCGCCATGGGGCCCAGGGCTCGGCCAGCTCGCGCAACGCCCGTTCCGTCGGCCGCGTCTCGAGCTCGAACAGAAGCCGCGCGGCCTCCTGAAGCGCAAGGTCACCCGCCGCCAGGACATCGGCACGGCCAAGGGCGAACATCGCATAGATCTCGGCGGTCCAGCGTCCGATCCCCGGGATGGCGACCAGCTCGGCGATCACGCGTTCGCTCGGCATCTCGGCAAGGGCGGGGTAACGGATCGGCGCGGCGGCAAGCGCCCGGGCATAGCGGATCTTCTGGCGGCTGAGCCCGCATGCGCGAAGCGCGTCGTCGGACGCGTCGAGAAGCGCCCGGCGGCGCGTGAGCCCGGCCGCCGTCAGCCGGTTCCAGATCGTGTCCGCGGCCGCGACGCTCAGCTGTTGCGAGACGATGGCGCCCAGAAGGGCCTCGAACCCGCCCTTTCGCCGGCGAAGCGGCGGCATGCCCGCAAGGGCGACCGCCGTCCCGAATCGCGGCTCGCGCTTCTGAAGCCAGTCAACGCCCTCTGCGATGCAGGCCCGAGAGCGTATGACACGTTCCCCGTTCACCCGAGCCCCCGAAGCCATGCCACGGCCGCATCGACCGTCTCGACCACGGGGCCGGGCGGCAACGGCGGACGGTTGAGCATGAGGACCGGCAGATCGAGCCGGCGCGCGGCATCCAGTTTCGAACGGCTGGCCTCGCCGCCGGCGTTCTTGACCACCAGCCAGTCGATGCAAAGCCGCCGGAAAAGCGCCTCTTCCTCTTCCACCGAGAAGGGCGGGCGGCCGATCACGAACTCGCCGCCCGGCCAGGGAAAGGGCTCTTTCGCCTTGTCGATCTGGCGGCAATAGAGCGTGCGCCCCGGCAGCGGGCCGAATGCGCGTAGCGTCTGGCGCCCGACGGCCAGGAAGACGCGCGCGCCGACCGGCAGGATCGCCGCCGCTTCGGCGGGCTCGTCGATCTCGGTCCACCGGTCGCCCGGCCCCGGCGTCCAGGGCGGCCGAACGACGTGCAGACAGGGGATCCCCTCGGACGCCGCAACCTCGGCCGTGCGGCGGGAAATGCGCGCAGCAAACGGATGCGTCGCATCAATGATCGCGTCTATTCCATTGTCTTTAGTATATTTTCTGAATTCTTCCCGACCGCCGAAGCCGCCCGACCGGGTTCTGGCGGCAATGGGCATGGGGGCCCTTGTCACGC
>RFGD01000312.1 GCA_003696705.1 Alphaproteobacteria bacterium
CTGATGACGCAGAACATCGTCGACGACCTGACCGACACGAAGTCGAACCGGAACCAGGAGTGCATCGGCCAGGGGCTTGCCAACACCCTGACCGGCTTCATCGGAGGCATGGCCGGGTGCGCCATGATCGGTCAGTCGATGATCAACGTGAAATCTGGTGGCCGCGGGCGGCTCTCGTCCCTGACGGCCGGGGTCGTGCTTCTCACCCTTGTGGTGGGGCTTGGCGACCTCGTGCGCATCATCCCGATGCCCGCGCTGGTCGCGATCATGATCATGGTGTCGATCGGCACGTTCTCGTGGTCTTCGATCCGAAACCTCGCGGTGCACCCGCGTTCGTCCTCCATCGTGATGCTCGCCACGGTCGCGACCGTGGTCTATACCCACAACCTGGCGATCGGCGTCGTGATCGGTGTCCTTCTGTCCGGCATCTTCTTCGCCGGCAAGATCGCACAGCTCTTCAGGGTCCGCTCCGAGATCAGCCCCGACGGACGCGTGCGGACCTATCACGTCGAGGGACAGCTGTTCTTCGGATCGGTCGAGGACTTCATGAACGCCCTGGACTTCAAGGAGGCCCCCGAGAAGGTCGTGATCGACGTCAGCCGCGCGCACATCTGGGACATCAGCGCGGTTCATGCGCTCGACATGGCGATCCTGAAGTTCCGCCGGGACGGCGCCGACGTGGAAGTCGTCGGCATGAACGAGGCGACCGAGACGCTGGTCGACAAGCTTGCCATCCACGACAAGCCAGGCGCCATTGACAAGCTGATGGCGCACTGAGGAGGGGAAAGACCATGACGGACAAGATCATCGCGCTGGTGGATGGCTCGATCTACTCCGAGAGCGTCTGCCACCACGCCGCCTGGATCGCGCAGCGCACGCAGGCGCCGGTGGAACTCATCCATGTGCTCGGCCGTCGCGAAGCGCCCGAGAAGGTGGACCTTTCCGGTGCCATCCGGCTTGGCGCACGGACGCGGCTGATGGAGGAACTGGCCGAGCTCGACGCGCAGCGCGCCAAGCTCATCAGCCGTCGCGGGCGCGCCATCCTCGAAGACGCGCGTGCCATCGTCGACCGCGACGGGGTGCGAGAGGTCACCACGCGCCTGCGCCACGGCGACATCGTCGAGGCCATCGCCGAAGTCGAAGGAGAGGCCCGCGTCATCGTCATCGGGAAGCGCGGCGAGGCGGCGGATTTCGCCAAGGGGCACCTGGGCTCGAACCTCGAACGGATCGTGCGCGCCGCGCACCGGCCGGTCTTCGTGGCCGCGCGCGCGTTCAAGCCGATCGAATCCGTTCTCATCGCCTATGACGGCAGCCGCGCGGCAAGGAAGGCCGTCGAGCACGTCGCGCGGAGCTCCTTCTTCAGGGATCTGCCCGTGACGATCGTGACCGTCGGGGCCGAGACCGACGAAACGCGGAAGCGCCTGGCCGACGCGAAGGCGACGCTCGCCGCCGCCGGGATCATGGCCGAGACGCGGATCGTGCCGGGCCAGCCGGAAGTCGAGCTTGGCAAGATGGTCGACAGGGAAGGCTTCGGCATGCTGGTCATGGGCGCCTACGGCCACAGCCGCATCCGCAGCCTCGTGATCGGCTCGACGACGACCGAGATGATGCGCTCGTGCAAGGTGCCGGTGCTTCTCTTGCGATGAGGATGGCAAGGGGCCGGCGCGACGACACGCGCCACGCCGGCCCCGGAGACCCGCCCCGGCTCAACCCATGCCGCGCCAGGGGATCGTCTTGCGGATGAGCCAGCGCATGCCGAGGTCGAAGACAAGGCCGAGGATCCCCATGATGAGGATCGTCACCCAGATGAGCTCGTAGTCCGACACCGTGCGGGCGATGTTCTCGATGAAGCCGATACCGGTCGTGCCCGCCAGCATCTCGGCGGCGACCAGCGTTCCCCAGCAGACCCCGACGGCAATCCGGATGCCGGTCAGGATCTCGGGCAGCGCGTTGGGGAAGATCACCGTCCACATGATCTGGCGGTCATTGGCGCCGAGCGAATGGGCCGCGCGGATCTTGGAGAGCTGCACACCCGACGCACCGGTCCGCGCCGAAATCACCATGATGGCGAAGGCGACCATGAACAGAAGGAAGATCTTGCCGTTGTCGCCGATGCCGAAAATGGTCAGGATCAGCGGCGCCCAGGCCAGCGGCGGAACCGGTCGGTAGAGCTCGATCAGCGGATCGAAGAAGGACTTGAAGAACCGCGAGACGCCCATGAAGAGGCCCAGCGGCACACCAAGGAAGATGCCGGCCGCAAGCGCCACCAGCACCCGGAAGAGCGAATCCCAGATGTGGCCGTCCAGCATCGGGACGGACCCCAGATCGACGTCGCCCTGAGCGAAGGCCAGAAGCTTGTCCTTGAACTTCGGATTGATCGTCCCGTCGGGGCCGTGGGCGGCATATTCGCCGGGCCAGATGTCGGCAATCCAGTCCGGGATGAAGAAGGCGACGATATCGGCGACGGGCACCCAGTCCCACCACAACAGCGGGAAGCCGCGATAGCCGCCGCCGTTCTCGACATCGGGGTTGGCCAGGCGCGCGAAGGTCGCGACGACATCCGTGGGCTTCGGCAGCCAGCGCGCCGACCCCTGCTCGGTGCACTGCGTCCGGGACTTCACGATCCCCGGCCCGGGCATGAACAGCGCATCGACCACCCGCAAGCCGCCCTGGGCCGAGCGCGACGCGGCGTCGAGGTCCTGGATCGCGGAATTGACGTTGGCCAGGGCAGCAGCCGGGAAGATCAGCCCGTCGTCGAGCCGCTTGAAGATGCGTTCCACCGCCTTCACGTAGGCTTCGCGCGCATCGGCCGTCCGCTCGTCGAAGCTGCCCGCCTTGTTGGCCTCCTTGAAGGCCTTGATGCGGGCGGCAATGTCCGCCATCAGCACTTCGTTCTGGGGAACATGGTTGCGGATCTTGTTGAATTCGCCAGCGATCTCGGCCGCCGTGACCGAGACCGTGTCGAAAAGCACGCCCCGCGTCGTGACCGGCAGGATCGGGATTTCGGGAACACCGGTGCCCCATTTGGGCTGTGCCAGCGCCTCGGGGCTGGGGGTCATGTCGCCCGTCGGTCCTGCCCGCAGGACGCCGCCCAGGTCGATCAGCCGCGCCGAAATGCCGGCCAGCCGGTCGCGGGCCTCCTCGCTCATGTTGTCGGGGTTCGACGAATTGGCGATGAGCTTCCTGATGTCACGCACGAGAAGATCGAGATCCTCCTTCTCGGCGGCGGTGAAGGGAAGCGCGGGCAGTTCGGCCTGAAGTTCGTCAAGCTGCGCCGCGTTCCGCACCGCAAGAAGCGTCGACTTGTAGTAGCGCGCCCCGATGGGCAGCGCCGCCTTGATGGGCGAAACCGCCTCCTCGAGCTTGGCCACCTGGCACATCTCGTTGGCCGAGTTCGGGAAGTAGGCCCGCACGATCCCCCAGGAAAAGTAGCCCCAGAGGAGAACGAGCGCCGTCACCCCGGTCACGGACCAGTACCACCCGCCGCGGGTGCGGGCGGGATCGCCGAAGACCTCGTTCTTGGCGCGAAGCCGGGACTGACGACGACCGACGACGATCGACCACACGAACGCCGCGAAGACCAGCACAAACAGGACCGCGGCAATCGTGGCGCGGTTGTCCGACAGCCATTCAAACACGACCCATGATCTCCTCTTCCATGTCCCAGATCATCGTCAGGATCTCCTCGCGGACCTCGATGAAATAGGGGTCGTGCTTGATCTCGCGCAGCGATTCATTGACCCCGCGGTCCGCGAACGGCAGGCGGTATTCCTTGTGGATGCGCCCCGGCCGCGGCGCCATGACGAACAGCCGTTCGCCCAGAAGCAGCGCCTCCTCGACCGAGTGGGTGATGATCATGATCGTCTTGCCGGTCTCCTTCCAGATTTCCAGCACGAGCGACTGCATCTTTTCCCGCGTGAGCGCATCAAGCGCGCCGAGCGGTTCGTCCATCAGGATGACCTCGGGCTCGTTGATGAGACAGCGGGCCAGCGCCACACGCTGCTGCATTCCGCCGGAAAGCTGATAGGTGGGCGTGTCGCCGAAACCCTGCAGGCCGACGATGTCCAGCCACTTCTCGACAAGCCTTGCGGTTTCCTCGGGGTCCATGCCGCGCATGCGCGGCCCGTAGTCCACGTTGCGCGCGACCGACAGCCATTCGAACAGCGCGCCCTGCTGGAACACCATGCCCCGGTCAAGGCCCGGCCCCTCGATCACCTTGTCGCCAAGCCTGACCCGGCCGCTTGTCGGCGGGATGAAACCGGCGATCACGTTGAGCAGCGTCGTCTTCCCGCAGCCCGACGGCCCCAGCACGGCAAGGATCTCGCCCTTCCCGAGCGTGAAGTTGATGTCGCGAAGCGCCTCCACCTTGGCCCCGGTCTGGGGGTTGGTGAAGGTCATGCCGAGGTTTTCACATACGAGGTCGGCCATGTCCGTTTCCGGTCCCTCCCTGACGCTCTTCAGGGTATCCGTGGCATCGCGGCGCCAGCCCCCGGGCGACGGCTCGAACGCGCTTGCCGCGTGGAAGGAGAGGGCCCGAAAGGCCCCCTCCGGTTCAGGCTTGCCCGTAAGGGATCAGCCCGAGCAGCCCAGGAACGAGCCGTCGATGGTCTTGGCAAGCATCTCCTTGTCGGTCTGGTCGCTGAAGACCAGGCCGAGCGAGGCCGCGGCCGTCTCGGCGATCCCGCCGGGGGCGAAGTACTTGGTGCACTGTTCCTCGACGGTCGGAATGATGAAGCCCTCGATCGTCTGCTTGGCCTGCTCGAAGGTCATCCCCGAGGCGTCGGCGACGATCTTGATCTGTTCGTCCGTGCCTTCCCAGGCTTCATTCGCCTCGGCCGTGGCCTCCATGAAGGCCCGGACAAGATCGGGGTGCTCGGTGGCGAACTTCTCGGTGGTCGAGACCACGTCGAACGAACCGATCCCGGCTTCCCTCTTCTGCTCGGACGTCATGATCGGCACCCCGACCTCGGCCGCTGTGGCGGTGTCGATGCCGCCGAAGACGCAGGCCATGTCGACAAGGCCGTCGGCAAGCGACCGCGCGCCATCGGGCGGCGCCTGATCGACGATGGTCATCGTCGAGATGTCGATGCCGTAGTAGTCCATGTAGCGGCGGAAGGCATAGTCGGCCATGGTGTTCAGCGGCACGGCGACGGTCTTGCCCTCGAGCTCGGAAATGTTGGAGCTGTCAATCCCCAGATCCTTGCGCACGAAACAGTCGTTCGCCTCGTAGACGACGGCAATGCCGACCATCTTCAAGGGCGCGCCCTGCTGGATGGCGGTCACGAAGGGCGCCAGGCCCTGGCTGTAGGAAATGTCGATGTCGCCCGAAAGCATCGCCTCGGTCATGGCGGTGCCGGTGGTGAAGTCCGTCCAGTTCACGTCGACACCCATCGCCTTCTCGTAGTCTCCGTTGACCTTGGCGACGAGGTTCGGCGTCGGCCACTGGAGAAAGAATGCGACGTTGACCTCTTCGGCCTGGCCGATTCCCGGGGCCATTGCGGCCATTGCGCCAGCGGTCGCGAGCACCGCTTTCCTGATGGTTGAAATCATTCTTTTCCTCCCTGGTTGTCCGGTTTCGGACTGTTCTTGACGGCGTGCGCTCTGCTTCGCCGCACCCATTGTCAGGTATTTCGATCCTTACCGCCGAATCAGGGTGCCGCAAAGTCATTTCTCATTGTTCGAAAATCGTGTTTCACGATTCGGAACTCAGGCGGA
>RFGD01000313.1 GCA_003696705.1 Alphaproteobacteria bacterium
GGCGGTCGATCGCCTCCCATATCCGACGGGCGATGTTCGTGCCCTCGAAGCGCTCGAGTTCCTGGATGCCCGTCGGCGACGTCACGTTGATCTCGGTCAGCCAGCCACCGATCACGTCGATCCCGACGAAGATGAGCCCGCGCTCGCGCAGCATGGGGCCAATCCGCGCACAGATCTCCTGCTCGCGCGGGGAAAGTCCCGTCGCCTCGGCGCGCCCGCCGACATGCAGGTTCGAGCGCGTCTCGCCCTCGGCCGGAACGCGGTTGATGGCGCCGACGGGTTCACCGTCGACCAGGATGATGCGCTTGTCACCGGCGGCCACCTCGGCCAGGAACTTCTGGGCGATCAGCGGCTCGCGGCTCAGGCCGGTGAACAGCTCGTGCAGCGAGTTCAGGTTGCGGTCGGACGGGTCCAGGCGGAAGACGCCGGCGCCGCCGTTGCCATAGAGCGGCTTCAGGATGATGTCGCCATGGCGGGCCTTGAATGCCTTCAGCGCACGCAGGTCCCGCGCAATCATCGTCGGCGGCGTCAGGTCGGCAAAGTCAAGGACCAGGATCTTCTCGGGGCAGTTGCGCACCCAGAACGGGTCGTTGACGACCAGGGTCCGCGGGTGAACCCGTTCGAGAAGGTGGGTCAGCGTGATGTAGCCCATGTCGAAAGGCGGATCCTGCCGCATCAGCACGACATCCATGTCCGCAAGGTCCCGCGTGCACTCGGCGCCCAGCGAGAAGTGATCGCCCCGCTTGCGCCGCACCTCGAGCGGCCAGCCGGTCGCAAGGACGCGGCCCTCGTCCCAGGCAAGCCTGTCGGGCGTGTAGTAGAACAGCTCATGGCCAAGCGCCTGCGCTTCCTCGGCCAGACGGAAAGTGCTGTCGGCGTCGATGTCGACGCCTTCGATGGGATCCATCTGGATCGCGACTTTGATGGTCATTGACGTGGTCCCTCGGTTGCGGCGGCATTCTTGAACGATGTCGCCGACGGCGGCAACCGGCGAAAGACGCGGGCGCGTCACGCCATGAGCGCGTTCTCGATGATCTCGACGCGCCCGACGCCGTCGACGAGCGCCACGTCGATGCGCGCCGGCACCGCCAGTCCCCGTCCGCTTGCGGCAAGATACTCCTCGGCCGCGGCGGCGATCCGGGCCGCCTGACGGGCGCCAAGGCGCGCGGCCGCCCGGGAAAACGTGCGGCTGGCCTTGACCTCGACAAAGACGGTGGTGGTGTCGATGGCGACGATCAGGTCGATCTCGCCGGCGCGGCCCCGCCAGCGCCGCGCAAGAAGCCGGCCGCCCTTCGCCGCATAGTGGCGAAGCACCGCGTCCTCGGCGGCAAGGCCGGCATGATACGACCGCGCACCGCTCATTCGCCGCGGCTCCGTGACAGCGCGATCTGATAGACCTTGCGTCGCGGCACGCCCAGCGCCTCGGCGACCGCCGCCGACGCGTCGCGAAGCGAGGCACCCTCGGCGCGAGCCGCCTCGACCGCCGCGGCAATTTCGTCTTCGGTCGGAAGCTTCGCGACCGGCCGGCCGATGACGACCACCACCTCGCCGCGCGTGTCGCGGGCAGAGAAGCGCCGGGCAAGCTCGGCCAGTGTGCCGCGCTCGACTTCCTCGAAACGCTTGGTCAGCTCGCGCGCGACGGCGGCTTCGCGTTCGGGGCCCATCGCCTCGGCCAGCTCGCGAAGAAGGCGGGCAACGCGCTTTGGCGATTCAAACAGGACCAGGGTCGAGGGGATCGTGGCCAGCTCGGCCAGGAAACGCTGGCGCTGCCCTTCGGAGGCCGGCGCGAAACCAGCGAAGGTGAAGCGGTCGGTCGGCAGCCCCGAGAGCACCAGGGCCGCCAGCACGGCCGAGGGTCCCGGCACCGCCGTCACGCCGACCCCGCGCGCGGCCGCTTCGCGAACGAGCTGATAGCCGGGATCGGCGACCAACGGCGTCCCCGCCTCGGAAACATAGGCGACCGACCGCCCCTCTTCCGCCAGGCGAAGAAGCTTCTCTCGCTCGGCCGGGCGGCTGTGGTCGTGATAGGCGATGAGGGGGCGCCCGCCGAGCGCAACCCCGTGGATGTCGAGAAGCCTGCGCGCCGTGCGCGTATCCTCGGCCGCGATCACATCGGCCGCGGCCAGGACGTCAAGGGCGCGAAGCGTGATGTCCCGCGCCGTCCCGATGGGGGTGGAGACGATGTAGATGCCCGGCGCAAGTTCGCCGATCGGGGCGTCCTGGGGCACGCGCTTTCCTTTCCTGACGTTTACTTGCCTTCCCGAACCACTTAATGTCCGCCGGTGTCAATCTACCATCCGGGGATCCTGCAAACATGGTCTGGTTCCAGTGGCTTCCGCGTCGGCTCTTCCTGCCCGTCGTTCTCCTTCTTTCTCTGGCGCTTGCCGCCTGCGACATGGCCGGTGGGCCGTCGATCAACACGCGCCGCCCCGTGCCGGTGGCCCTTCTGGTTCCCTACGGATCCGACCAGCCGGGGCACGAGGGGCTGGCCCGCGCCCTGGAAAACGCGGCGCGCCTTGCCGCCAGCGATCTTGACGGCGTTTCGGTCGACCTGCGCGTCTACCCCACCGGCGCCAACCCCGAAACCGCAGCCGTGTCAGCACGCCAGGCCGTCGACGAAGGGGCGAAGATCATCCTCGGCCCGGTCTTCTCGGGGCCGGCGAAGGCCGCCGGTGATGCCGTGAAGGGACGCAACATCAACGTCCTCGCCTTCTCGAACAACCCCGAGATCGCGGGCGGCAACGTCTTCATCCTCGGCCAGACCTTCCGGAACACGGCCGAGCGCATCCTCGGCTATGCGGCAAGGCATGGCCGCGCGCGCGTCCTTCTCGTGAAGGAGAACACCCACGCCGGCGACGTCGCACAAGAGGCCGTTCGCTATGCCGCACCCCGCGTCGGGGCCGAGATCGTCGGCGTCGCCGGGTTCGAGTTCTCTCAGTCGGGCGTGGTCAACGCTGTCCCGGCCATTGCCGATATGGCCGAGACGACCGGCGCCAACTCGCTTCTCTTCACCTCGGACGCGGCGGGGGCGCTGCCCCTTCTTGTCCAGCTTCTCCCCGAGAACCGCGTCGGCCCGCCCGAATACCAGTTCATGGGCCTGACCCGCTGGGACGTGCCCAGCCAGACGCTTGCCCTGCCAGGCGTCCAGGGGGGCTGGTTCGCGCTGCCCGACCCCGAACTCAACGCCCGCTTCGCCGAGCGCTATTCCGCGGCCTACGGCGTCCCGCCCCACCCCATCGCCGGGCTCGCCTATGATGGCATCGCCGCGATCGGCGCCCTGGTCGGACAGGGCCGGTCGGATGCGCTTTCGCGCGCGGCCCTTACCCAGCCGTCGGGCTTTGTCGGGGTGAACGGCGTGTTCCGGCTTCTGGACGACGGCACGAACGAGCGCGGCCTTGCGGTCGCGACCATTGTCGACAAGGCGGTCGAGATCCTCGACCCTGCACCGCGTAGTTTCGGTGGCGCGGGAAGCTGAAGGAACGACACCGACAGCGGTCGCGGACGCGCCGCCGCCGACGTTTCCCCGTGCGGATGCGTCGGCGCTTCGTCGCGCCGTCGACGCGGCCATTGCCGATGCCGGTGGCGGCGACGAGGAAGAGTTGCGCCATCATGTCGTCGCCGCGGTCCGCGGGTTCCGCAAGGCGGGCATGGACCTCGTCCGCCAGCGGTTCGAGGCCGCGCCGACCGAAGGGATGGCCGCGGCGCGCGCCATCAGCGAACTGACCGACGTCATCGTCCGGGAACTCTTCCGCGTTGCCGTCGACGTCCTGCACCCCCTTGCGACCCCGACGAAGGGCGAGCGCCTGGCGCTTCTGGCCGTCGGTGGCTATGGGCGCGGGGAAATGGCGCCGCATTCCGACGTCGATCTCCTCTTCCTCAGCCCCTACAAGCTGTCGCCCTGGGCCGAGAGCGTCATCGAATCGCTTCTCTACATGCTGTGGGATCTGAAACTGAAAGTCGGCCACGCCTCGCGGTCGATCGCCGACTGCCTGCGCCTCGGGGCCGAGGATTTCACCATCCGCACCGCCCTTCTGGAACAACGCTTCATCGCCGGCGACGAGGCGCTGGCGGACACCCTGAAACGGACGCTTCGCGAAGAGCTTTTCCAGGGCACCGCGTCCGAGTTCATCGAGGCCAAGCTGGCCGAGCGCAAGGAACGGCACAACCGCCAGGGCGGGCAGCGATACGTCCTCGAACCCAACGTGAAGGAAGGCAAGGGCGGCCTTCGGGACCTGCAGTCGCTGTTCTGGATCGGCAAATACCTTCACGACGTTCGGGACGCGGGCGAGCTTGTCGCCGTCGGGCTTCTGACAGACGAGGAATACCGCCGTTTCGCCGCGGCCGAGAACTTCCTCTGGGCGGTGCGCTGCCATCTGCACTTCCTGAGCGGGCGCGCCTCGGACCAGTTGACGTTCGACATGCAGGTCGAGGTGGCCGATCGCATGGGCTACCGGCCCTCGGACGGGCGGCGCGCCGTCGAGGTCTTCATGCAGGACTATTTCCGGCATGCCACCCGCGTCGGCGAACTGACGCGCATCTTCCTGACCTCGCTCGAGGCGCGGCACGTGAAGTCCGCCCCCAGCATCCTGGGCTTTCTGCGTCGGCGCCGGCGGCGGCTGCGCAAGGGGTTTCGGCTTCTGCACGGACGGCTGACGGTTGCCGACCCCGAGGCCTTTCTGGCCGACAAGCTGAACCTCATCCGGCTGTTCGAGGAGGCGCTTCGCACGGGCTATCTTCTGCACCCGGACGCCGTGCGCCTTGTCGCCGCCAACCTGCATCTGGTGGATGACGAACTGCGTCAGAGCCGCGAGGCGAACCGGATCTTCCTTGACCTCCTTCTGAAGCACGGCAACCCCGAAAGGGCACTGCGCCGCATGAACGAGATCGAGCTTCTTGGCGCCTTCGTGCCCGAATTCCAGCCCGTCGTGGCGATGATGCAGTTCAACATGTATCACCACTACACGGTGGACGAACACACCATCCAGTGCATCTCGGTGCTCGCACAGATCGAGCGCGGGGAACTGGTCGAGGAACTGCCCATTGCCTCGTCCATTCTCGAGGCCGGCGTGAACCGGAAGGTCCTGTATCTTGCCGTCTTCGCGCATGACCTCGGCAAGGGCCGGGACGAGGATCACTCGATCGCCGGCGCCCGCATCGCCCGCCAGATGGCGCCCCGGTTCGGGTTGACGCGCAAGGAGACGCAGACGCTGGAATGGCTGGTGCGGTATCACCTCCTCATGTCGGACATGGCGCAGAAGCGCGACATCTCGGACCCGAGAACGGTGCGCGCCTTCGCCCGCGCCGTCGGCACCCGCGAACGGCTCGACCTTCTTACCGTGCTGACGGTCTGCGACATCCGCGGCGTCGGCCCCGGCGTCTGGAACAACTGGAAGGCGGTTCTTCTGCGCCAGCTGTACGCGGATACCGCGCGCGCCCTCGAAGAGGGGCTCGAGGCGCTCAGCCGCAAGACGCGCGAGGCGGATGCGAAGGCGGCCCTGCGCCGCGCCCTGGCGCATTGGCCCCCGGCCGACGTCCGCCGAGAGCTTCAGCGCCATTACAGCCCCTACTGGCAGGGCCTGCCGACCGATGTCCACGCCGTTTTCGCGCGCCTTCTTCGCGATATCCGCGAGGACGAGATCCGCCTTGACGTGACGCCCGAACCCGACCGCGACGCGACCCGCGCCTGTTTCGCGCTGGCCGACCATCCGGGCATCTTCTCGCGGCTGGCGGGGGCCTTGGCGCTGGTCGGCGCGAACGTGGTCGACGCGCGCACCTACACGTCCAAGGACGGCTTCGCCACGGCGGTGTTCTGGATACAGGACGCCGACGGACATCCGTACGACATCGAACGGCTGCCGAGGCTTCAGCGCATGATCGAGCGGACGCTGAAGGGCGAGGTCGTCGCCCGCGATGCGCTGAAGTCGCGCGACCGGATCGGGCGCCGCGAAAAGCCCTTCGTCGTCCCGACCACCATCACCTTCGACAACGAAGGGTCCGAGATCTACACCATCATCGAGGTGGATACGCGCGACCGGCCGGGGCTCCTCTATGACCTCACCCGGACGCTTGCGATCAACAACATCCAGATTGCCTCGGCCGTCATCGCGACTTATGGCGTTCAGGCGGTCGACACCTTCTATGTCAAGGACATGTTCGGGCTGAAACTCCATTCCGAGGCCAAGCGCAACCAGCTTGAAAGACGCCTTCGCGAGGCCATCGAACGCGGCGCAGAGAGGGCCGGGACGTGAGCCCCCGGATACGGCTCGGGGCAAGCTTCGTCACGGTGGGGGGCTGGACGCTGGCCTCTCGCATCCTGGGCTTCGTGCGCGACATCCTGATCGCCGCCGTCCTTGGCGCGGGGCCGGTCGCCGAAGCCTTCCTGGTCGCCTTTGCGCTGCCCAACATGTTCCGCCGCTTCTTCGCGGAAGGCGCCTTCAACATGGCCTTCGTGCCGATGTTCGCCCGCCGGCTGGAAGGCGGCGAGGACGCGCGGGGTTTTGCGGCCGACGCCTATTCGGCGCTTGCCGCCGTCCTCGTGGCGCTGACCCTTGTCGCGCAACTGGTGATGCCCTGGCTCGTCCTGGCCATGGCCGGCGGCTTTGCCGGCGATGCGCGGCTTGAGCTTGCGACGCTCTTTGGCCGCATCGCCTTCCCCTACATCCTCTTCATCTCGCTTGCGGCCCTTGTCTCGGGCGTTCTGAACTCGATCGGCCGTTTCGCGGCCGCCGCGGCGGCGCCGGTCCTTCTGAACGTCCTGTTCATTGCCGCGCTCGTCATCGCCCGGGTGACCGGCCTTGACGCGGGCCTTGCACTGGCGCTTGCCGTGCCCGTCGCAGGCGCGGCCCAGCTTGCCCTGGTCCACACCGCCGCGGCGCGGGCCGGTTTCCCGATCAGGCCGCGGTGGCCGCGCCTTACGCCCGAGTTGCGCCGCCTTGCCGTCATCGCGGCGCCCGCGGCACTGGCCGGCGGCGTGGTGCAGGTCAATCTTCTGGTCGGCCGCCAGGTGGCAAGCTTCTTCGACGGGGCGATTGCCTGGCTCGGCTATGCCGACAGGCTCTATCAGCTGCCGCTGGGCGTCGTCGGCATCGCGATGGGCGTCGTTCTTCTGCCCGACCTGTCGCGTCGGCTGCGCGCCGGCGATACCGACGGCGGTCGCGCCGCCTTCAACCGGGCGGCCGAGATCAGCCTGGCGCTGACGGTGCCGGCGGCGCTCGTGTTCATCGCCGTGCCGGCGCCCCTGGTCTCGGTCCTGTTCGAACGTGGCGCCTTCGGACCCGAGGACACGCGCGCCACCGCGATCGCGCTTGCCGTCTACGGCGCCGGTCTGCCGGCGTTCGTCCTGCAAAAGGTGCTTCAGCCGCTCTTCTTCGCCCGAGAGGACACGCGCACACCGTTTCGCTATGCGCTCTGGACACTGGTCACGAATGCGGTCGTCGCCGTGGGGCTGGCGCCCTTCCTCGGCTA
>RFGD01000314.1 GCA_003696705.1 Alphaproteobacteria bacterium
AGCTCAGTTGGTTAGAGTACCGGCCTGTCACGCCGGGGGTCGCGGGTTCGAGTCCCGTCAACCGCGCCACCAACCTTCGGAATTTCCTGCCTGCCACGCCGCCTCTGAACGGGGCGGACGGCCGCCCGCGCCCCGAACGACGCGCCGTGATCGTTCGGTGTGTGCGCAATTATGCCAGCTTTTTCAAATGAATATGCTGCGAAGCTTATGCGAAGGGTGAGACCGCGCAGGCCCGGTCATTTGCCGCTTGGCAATGCGTTGGACCATGAACGGAGAAGGGGCGCCCCCTTCACAAGGGAGCGCCCCGTCTTCTTGGCCCGAAGACCGCTTCAGCTGGTCTTCGCCTTGCAGGTCCTGATGCCAAGGACCGAATAGAGCGGGCACCACCCGACGAGCCCGGTCACGAGCGGCACAATGCCGATCCAGAGGACCCAGCGATACGGCAGGTCGGGATAGAGGAAGTAAGCGCCGATCAGCGCAATGCCCAGGATTACCCGCAGGACGCGGTCGATGGTTCCTTCGTTCTTCATCATGTCGCCACTCCTGATTCGATACATGCGTTCCATGCACATATGGATATTGCCCGCAATCGCGTCCAGAGTCGGTGACTTTGTCACGTTGGCGCGCACCCGCTGCGCCCGGCGCATCTCTGCCCGACGATCGCGCCGGGATCGGCCGGTGCCCTCAGCCCCCTTCGCCTTTCGCAAGTGCGTCCGCGTCGAGAAGGCGGATGACGCCGCGTTCGGTCGCGATCTGTCCCCGGCGCTCCATCGCCGCCAGATGGCGCGAGATTACCTCTCGGGCCGTGCCGACGTCGGCGGCAAGGTCCTTGTGATGGGCGCGGACAAGGCCGTCCGCGTCGGCACGGGCCAGAAGGGCGCGGGCAAGCCGCGCGCTGACCGGCTCGAAGGCGATGCGTTCAAGCCGCTGCATGGTGGCCTGCATGCGCTCTGCCATGGCGGCGTGGACGGCGCGCCGAAAGGCCGGCGAACTGTCGAGAAGCGAAAGGAACGTCGCCCGCGGCAAAAGAACACCCCTTGCCGCCCGGGTGACGACGGCCTCGGCCGAATAGTGGCTGTCGCCGCCGAGAAGCCCGAGCGTGGACTGGATGCACGCCTGACCGGGGGCGATGGTGTAAAGCGTGAGTTCCCGCCCCGACCGGCCGGGCAGCCGCACGTCGACCTGGCCCGACAGAAGCACGAGATAGCCCCGCACCGCATCGCCGGGCTGAAAGAGGACGGTGCCGACCGGAAAGTGGCCGGGGACGAGCGTCTCGAGCTGCGTCCGCGCTGCCGGCTCGAGCGTGGCGAGCGCGGCGACCTCCGATGTCCAGCCGGCGGCGCTCACGCGTCGGACCGTCCGCGCCCCTCGAACCTTGGCAGCATGGCCGAGAAGTCGCGCCCCCGGCCGCCTTCGCGCTCGACGAAGGCCTCGTAAAGACGCATGGCCAGTTCACCCATGGGCGTGTCGGCGTCCACCGCCTCGGCCGCCTGCTGTGACAGCCGCAGGTCCTTCAGCATCAGTTCGGCCGCGAAGCCGGGGCGATAGTCGTTGTCGGCCGGCGAGGTGGGGCCGACCCCGGGGGCGGGGCAATAGACGTTCATCGACCAGCTCTGCCCCGACGAGGTCGAGACCACATCGAACATCTTCTGCCGGTCGAGCCCCAGCTTGTCGGCAAGGGCAAAGGCCTCGCAGGTGGCGATCATGGTCGCGCCAAGGATCATGTTGTTGCAGATCTTGGCCGCCTGGCCGGCGCCGGCATCGCCGCAATGGACGGCCTTCCGGCCCATGATCTCGAACAGCGGGCGCGCCTTCTCGAAGGCCGCGGCGGGGCCGCCCACCATGAAGGTCAGCGTGCCGGCCTCTGCACCCCCGACCCCGCCCGAGACGGGGGCGTCCAGGGCCTCGATCCCGGCCTTCGACGCCTCCTCGGCCACGGCGCGGGCACTTTCGACATCGACCGTCGAACAGTCCACGAAGACCGCGCCCGGCGCCATGGCCGGGATGACTTCGGCCGCGACCTGGCGCAGGATCTCGCCGTTCGGAAGCATGGTGATGACGACATCGGCGCCACGGGCGGCCTCGGCGGCGCTTTCGGCCATGGTCACGCCCTCGGGCGCGGGCTGGGCGATGTCGAAGCCCGTCACCTCGTGGCCGGCCCTTGCCAGATTGGCGGCCATCGGCGCGCCCATGTTTCCAAGTCCAATGAACCCGATCTTCATGACGTCTCCTCCGTGAACACGCGGGCCTCGCGCGGAAGCGGCATCAGCATGGCCGTTACCTCGGCATCGGGCACGGCCTCGATGCTCGGATGCTTCCAGCGGGGCTTGCGATCCTTGTCGATGATGGCCGCGCGGATCCCCTCGAGGAAGTCCCCGTGTTCCATGGCGCGGCTGGTGAAGCGGTATTCCATCTCGAGCGCGGGGCGGATGTCCTCGAAAGCGCGGGCGCGGCGCACGAGTTCGAGCGTGCAGGCCATCGAGAGCGGCGAGTTGCGGCGCATCATCCCGAGCGTCTCGGCCGCGAAGTCGTCACCCTCGCGCGAGAGTGCGCGCACGACGTCGCGAAGCTGCGCGCCCGAGAAGGTAAAGCGCACCTTGTCCTCGATCTCGGGCAGGCGGCCCGGAGGCGGCGCCTTGGCGGCGGCGTCGATCAGCGACCAGTCGCCTGTCTCGACCAGCCGGGCGATGAGGTCCGGCCACTCGGCCTCGGGGACGAAATAGTCGGCAAAGCCCGCGTGGATCGCGTCGGCCGGCCCCATGCGCGCGCCCGTCACGCCGAGATATTCGCCAAGCCGCCCCGGGGCGTGGCCCAGGATCCACGATCCCCCGACATCGGGCACGAGGCCGATGCCGCATTCGGGCATGGCCACCTTCGAGCTTTCCCCGACCACCCGGTGCGAGGCGTGGCAGCCGACCCCCACGCCACCGCCCATGGTGAAGCCCTGCATGAAGCTTGCGACCGGCTTCGGGAAGTGGAAGAGGCGCGCATTCATGCGATATTCGTCGGTCCAGAAGCGGCGGCCGTAGTCGTAG
>RFGD01000315.1 GCA_003696705.1 Alphaproteobacteria bacterium
AGCCCCGTGTCGCCCGAGTTTCCGATCGCATAGGCGACGTTGCGGACGAAGCGGTCGCGGCCGATCCTCTTGATCGGCGTGCCGGCGAAGCGTTCACGAAAGGCGCCGTCGTCCAGGGACGCCAGCGCGTCGAGGCGCGGCGCGACCGTGCCCGGCCGGGCGTGATAGCGAAGCTCCTGTGCCGCCTTCGCGAACTTGTTCCACGGACAGACCGCCAGGCAGTCGTCGCAGCCGTAGATCCGATTGCCAAGCGCGGGCCTGAGCGCGACATCCACGGGCCCCTTGTGCTCGATCGTCAGATACGAGATGCACCGCCGCGCGTCGAGAAGATAGGGCTGCGGAAAGGCCCGCGTCGGGCAGGCGTCAAGGCAACGTCGGCATCGGCCGCAATGATCCACCTCGGCCCCGCTCTCGGGAAGCTCGAGCGTCGTGAAGATGGCGCCAAGGAAAAACCAGCTTCCCAGACGGCGAGACACGAGGTTCGTGTGCTTTCCCTGCCACCCAAGGCCCGCCGCCTGGCCAAGCGGCTTTTCCATGACCGGGGCGGTATCGACGAACACCTTGATTTCACACGGCTCCCTGGCGATCAGCCAGCGCCCCAGCCGCTTCAGCCGCTTCTTGACGATGTCGTGGTAGTCACGCCCGCGGGCATAGACCGAGATCGTGCCGGCCCGCCGCTCGTCCAGCGTCGCGAGGGGATCGTCTTCCGGCCCATAGTTCTCGGCCAGCATGATGACCGACCGGGCCTCGGGCCAGAGGCGCGTCGGATCCGCGCGCCAGTCAAGTCGCCTGGACATCCAGTCCATGGTGCCGGCATGCCCAAGCTCCAGCCAGCGTCGAAGCCGAAGACCCGCGTCGCGCACGGCCTCGGGCCGGCATATTCCGGCATCCGCAAATCCCTCGGCCCTGGCGCGGTCAAGTATCTCGGCGGCGAGTTGTCTCAAAAATCGAGGTCCGCGTAGTGCGACGGCGGCGGGAAGCCCGGCACCTGGTCCGAGAGAATGCCGCGAAACGCCGGCCGCGACTTGATCTTGGCATACCAGTCGCGGACGTTCTGGTTTCGGTTCCAGTCGACGTCCCGGATGTAGTCCAGCGACGAAAGATGGGCCGCTGCCGCGAAGTCGGCCAGCGTCATCGTGTCGCCCGCCAGCCATCGCCGCTGGTCCAGAAGCCAGCCCATGTAGTCGAGGTGAAACTTGATCGCCTGCGCGCCCGACTTCACGTTGCGGCTGTCGGGATACCCGGCACCGGTCATCTTCTTGTTGACCCGCTCGTAGAGAAGTTTCGCCGTCACCTCGTGGTGAAACTTGTCATCGAACCAGAAGACCAGGCGGCGCACCTCTGCCCGCTCGGCGGGCGTGCGCGGCAGAAGGGGCGGCTCGGGGCGGGTTTCCTCGACGTATTCGCAGATGGCCTGACTTTCCGCCAGCGTCCGGCCGTCGATGCGCAGGACGGGCACCTTCCCGGCCGGATTGCGCCGCAGGAAATCGGTCGAGCCTTCCCAGTAGCGTTCCTCGACCAGTTCGACCTCGATCTTCTTCTCGGCAAGAACCAGACGCACCTTGCGGCAGAAGGGCGACAGCGGGACGTGATACAGGCGAACCATCAGCGTGAAAACCTTCGCTCGAAGCCATGCCTCTTTGCCCCGGCGTGGCGTGCAAATCAACCTTGGATGCAGGACGCCCTGCCATCAAGCCTGAGCGTCAAGGCACCGTCGGCAATCGATTCGGCCCGTTTTCGAAGCCATGGCCCGGGTCTTGCGGCATCGCGTCCCTTCGGGTCGGGCAGGATCGCGGCAAGAAGTGCCGCCTCGTTCAGCGTCAGCTTGTCGGCGCCCTTGCCGAAGTAATGGCGCGCCGCCGCCTCGATTCCGAAGACGCCCTCGTCGAACTCGGCAATGTTCAGATAGACTTCCAGAATGCGGCGCTTCGTCCAGGCGGCTTCGACGACCGGCGTCATCAAGGTCTCGAGGAACTTCCGGATCCAGCTTCGTCCCTGCCACAGAAAGAGGTTCTTCACCGTCTGCTGCGTCAGGGTCGAGGCGCCGCGCCGCGCACCCTCGTCCACGGCGGCGCGGATGGCGTTCAGATCGAAGCCCCAGTGCAGGCAGAAATTCGCGTCCTCGGCGGCCATGACCGCAAGCGGAACCGGCGGGGCCACGGCCTCGAGGGGGCGCCATTCATGCGAAAGCTTGCCGGTACGGTACCACTCGGCCGCCATGTAGGGCGTCAGCGGCGGGTCGACGAAGCGAAAGAGGATGACCACCGCGACAAACGTGCCGCCGCCGATCAGAAGCCCCTTGCGAAACCACCGCGCAAGGACCGCCCGCGGCCGAGCCCAGGTCGTCTCTGCCTTTGCCGCCTTCCGCCGGCCCTTTCCCTTTGACGCGCCTGTTTTCGCCACGCCCCTACCTAGGTCTGCGGGGGCCCCAAGTGCAAGGGGCGACCCGACACGGCCGCCCCCGCCGCCGGATCACGCTCAGGCGATCTCGGCGCCTTCCTCGATCCCGAGCGGCGCCGGCAGGCGCGAGAGCATCTCTTTCGGACACACCTGCACGAAGTGGTGCCGGCTCTCTTCCCAGCGTGAGAGGATCTCCTCTGCCTTGGCGCTACGGGTTTCGGCCGCGTGCTCCTCGATGAGGTTGCGAAGCTCGGTCTCCCAGTGATCGACCGTCACCGGGCAGGTCACGAGCGTATCGAGGTTCATGTACCGCACCGCAACGCCCTCGGGGTCGTAAACATAGGCCATGCCACCCGTCATGCCCGCCCCGAAGTTCGGTCCGATCCGGCCGAGGATCACGGCGACCCCGCCGGTCATGTATTCACAGCCGTTGGAGCCGCAGCCCTCGACCACCACGCGGGCGCCCGAGTTGCGCACGGCGAAGCGTTCGCCCGCGCGGCCTGCCGCGAACAGCTTGCCGTCGGTGGCGCCGTAAAGCACCGTGTTGCCGATGATCGTGTTCTCGTCGGCCCGCAGCGGCGAACGCAGCGGCGGCCGCACGACGATCATGCCGCCCGAAAGCCCCTTCCCGACATAGTCGTTCGCGTCGCCCGAAACCTCGATCTTCAGCCCCGGCGCCGCGAAGGCGCCAAGCGACTGGCCGGCCGAGCCCGTAAGTTTCACCGTCAGGTGATCGGGCTGCAACTCGTTGCGCATCCCGAAGCGCTGCACGATGTGGCTCGACACCCGCGCACCGATGGTCCGGTGCGTGTTCCGCACCGTGTAGGACAGCTGCATCTTTTCGCCGTCCTTGAAGAAGGGCTCGGCGTCGCGAATGATCTCGGCGTCGAGCGTATCGGGCACCGCGTTCCGGGGCCGGTTGCGATCGAGCCGAAGCTTCGCCGCGCCATCGACCGTCAGGAGCAGCGGATTGAGGTCCAGATCGTCCAGATACTCGTTACCGCGGCTGACCTGCGTCAGAAGGTCGGCGCGCCCGATGATCTCGTCGAGCGAGCGCGCGCCGATCGAGGCAAGGATCTCGCGGATCTCCTGGGCATAGAAGGTGATGAGGTTGACGACCTTGTCGGCATTGCCGGTGAACTTGGCGCGCAGGCGCTCGTCCTGGGTGCAGACGCCGACGGGGCAGGTGTTCGACTGGCACTGGCGCACCATGATGCACCCCATGGCGATGAGCGCCGCGGTGCCGATGCCGAATTCCTCGGCCCCCATGAGCGCCGCGATGACAATGTCGCGGCCGGTGCGCAGCCCGCCGTCGGTCCTGAGCGTCACGCGATCGCGA
>RFGD01000316.1 GCA_003696705.1 Alphaproteobacteria bacterium
GGTGCTTCGCCGCCTCGACACCCCGCCCACCGGCCTTTCCGAGGACGAGGCAGAGGCGCGCCTCGCCCGCACCGGTCCGAACGTCCTTCCCGACGAACGGCCCCGTCCGGCCTGGCGTCGGCTCCTCGACCAGGTCAACAACCTTCTTGTCCAGGTCCTGGTCGTGGCCGCGGTGCTGGCCTTCTGGCTGGGCGAGGTCGTGGACGGCGTCGTGATCCTCTGCGTGGTCGCCCTCAACGCGCTCATCGGCTTTCTGCAAGAGGGACGGGCCGAACGGGCCCTGGCTGCGATCCGTTCGATGGTCGCGAAGGAGGCCGTCGTGCTGCGCGACGGACGGCGCCGGCGCGTGCCGCATACCGAGCTCGTCCCCGGCGACATCGTCGTCCTGGAAGCCGGTGATGCGGTGCCCGCCGATGCGCGCATCATCTGGTCGCGCGCCCTTCGCGCCGACGAAAGCAGCCTGACGGGCGAATCCGTGCCGGTCGACAAGACACCGGCCAGCGTGGCCCCCGACGCGCCCCTGGCCGAACGCAGCTCGATGGTGTTTGCCGGCACCACCATCGTGGCCGGTCAGGCGCGCGCCGCGGTCGTCGCCACGGCCGAGAGCACCGAGCTTGGCCGCATCGGCGCGCTTGTGCAGACGGCCGAGGGGCTCCGCTCGCCGCTTCTCGAGCGCATGGACGCCTTTGCCCGCGTCGTCGCCGTCGCCGTCACGGGCATCGCCGTCATGGCCGGCGCGCTGGGGCTCGCGCGTGGCTTCGAGGCGGGCGAATCGCTCATGATCGCCGTCGCGCTGGCCGTCTCGGGCATCCCCGAGGGCCTTCCCGCCGTCATCACCATCACCCTTGCCGTCGGCGTCCGCCGAATGGCCAGACGCCACGTTCTGGTGCGCCGCCTCCCGGCGGTCGAGACGCTGGGCGCCGTTTCGGTCATCTGCACCGACAAGACGGGAACGCTGACCATCAACGCGATGACGGCGACGGCCATCGCCGTCCCCGGCGCGCGCTATCGCGTCACCGGAACCGGGATCTACGACCCTGCGGGCTCGATTCTTGCCCCGGACGGGACCGAGGTCACCCCGGGGCGGGACGAGGTCCTGGACACCCTTCTCGCCGCGGGTGCCCTTTGCAATGATGCCGAGATCCGTCAGGACGCCGAAGGCGAATGGCAGCTGGTGGGCGACCCGCTCGACGGGGCGCTTCTGATCCTGGCGATGAAGGCGGGGCTCGACGTCGCGGACCTGCGGCGGCGCATCCCGCGCGACGACGAGATTCCCTTCGACCCGTCCCATCGCCTGATGGCGACGCTTCACCACGGCCATGAGGACGGCGGCATGATCGTCATCAAGGGCGCGCCGGAAACGGTGCTGGCGCTGACGACGAAAGGGCCCGATGGCGCCCCCCTCGAGATCGCGGCGTGGGAGACGCTGGCCGCGGAAATGGCGGCGGCGGGCCAGCGGGTCATCGCCCTGGCGCACATTCCGGTGGCGGAAACCTGTCGGCAGCTGACCTTCGACATGCTTCGTGACGCGACGCTCCTTGGCCTTGTCGGCATGGTCGACCCGCCGCGTCCCGAGGTGCCGGGCGCCGTCGCCGAATGCCACGCCGCCGGCGTGCGCGTGGTGATGATAACCGGTGACCATCTGGTGACGGCCCGGGCGATCGCCCGAGAGGTCGGCATCGCGGAAGAGCCCGTCGCCGTCGCCGGCGCCACCATCGCCGCGATGCCCGATGACGAACTTGACCGGCGCATCGACCGGATCGACGTCATTGCCCGCGCGACGCCCGAAGACAAGCAGCGCATCGTGCGCTCGATCCGAAGAAAGGGTGGCGTCGTCGCAATGACCGGGGACGGCGTCAACGACGCGCCCGCGCTCAGGATGGCCGATGTCGGGATCGCCATGGGCAAGCGGGGCACCGAGGCGGCACGCCGGGCCGCGCATGTCGTGCTTGCCGACGACAATTTCGTCTCGATCACTGCTGGCGTGCGCGAGGGCCGTATCGTCTGGGACAACATCCGCAAGGTGATTGCCTGGACCCTGCCGACCAACACCGGCGAAATCCTGTTGGTTCTGGGCGCCCTTGCCTGGGGGGCCCTGTTGCCGGTCACGCCGCTTCAGATCCTCTGGATCAATCTTGTCACGGCCATTGCAATGGGCCTGCCGCTTGCCTTCGAGCCGGCCGAGCCGGACGTCATGGCGCGGCCGCCCCGACGGCGCCACGCGCGGCTTCTGAGCTGGCGGGATGGCGCCGAAAGCCTTCTGATCGGTGCCGTGATCGCCGGCGCGGCCGTGGCGGCGCTTCTTGACGCAACCGCCGAGGGGCGGTCCCTCGAATCCGCGCGCACGCTGGCCGTGAACGCCATCGTGACGGCCGAACTTGCCTATCTTCTGGCCGTGCGTCGGTTTTCGGGGCCGATCCTTTCGCCGGACATCCTTCGTGGAAATCCTGCCGTCTGGATCGGCGCCGCCGTCATGGCGTGCGCGCAGCTGGCCTTCACCTTCTTTGCTCCGCTGGGGCGGGTGATGGGCAGCAGTCCGGGTCGGCCTGGCGACCTCTGGTTCCTGGGGGCCGTCCTTCTGACGGTTCTGGTCGTGGCGCGGCTCTTCCGCGCGCTGCGGCCCCTGCAATGAGAAGCGCCCGCCCCTTTCGGGACGGGCGCCGGCAATCGTCTTTCGACCGGGATCACTCCTCGGCCGCGGCCTCCTCGGCCTCGACCCGGGCGCGATCAGCCGCGCCTTTCGCCGACGGATCGCGGTCCACGAACTCGATGATGGCCATGGGCGCCATGTCCCCATAGCGGAAGCCCGCCTTGAGGACGCGGACGTAGCCGCCCGGACGGTCCTTGTAGCGGGGCCCCAGCACGTCGAACAGCTTCTTGACGTGGGCATCCTGCTTCAGCCGAGCCGCGGCAAGCCGACGGGCGTGCAGGTCGCCGCGCTTGGCAAGCGTGACCAGCTTCTCGACGACACGGCGCAGTTCCTTGGCCTTGGGCAGGGTCGTCTTGATCTGTTCGTGCTCGATCAGCGAGCCGGCCATGTTGGCGAACATCGCCTTGCGATGCTCGTGGGTGCGGTTGAGGCGGCGATAGCCTTTCTTGTGGCGCATGTCATGTCTCCGTCTTCACGTGTTTTGCTTTGTCCGGCGGCCGCTTTCCTTGCTGGCCGCTCTCCTTGGGGCGTTGCCCGGGGCCCGGCCCCCACCGCGCGAGGACCGGAGCGGGGCCGCCTTCCGGCGGCCCCGAAGAGGGATCAGAACTGGTCTTCGTATTTCTTGGCCAGTTCCTCGATGTTGTCGGGCGGCCAGTCCGGCACGTCCATGCCAAGGTGCAGGCCCATGCTCGAGAGCACTTCCTTGATCTCGTTCAGCGACTTCCGGCCGAAGTTCGGCGTCCGCAGCATCTCGGCCTCGGTCTTCTGGATGAGATCGCCGATGTAGACGATGTTGTCGTTCTTGAGGCAGTTCGCCGAACGCACCGAAAGCTCGAGCTCGTCGACCTTCTTCAGAAGAAGCGGGTTGAACTCGAGCTCTTCCTCCTGCTCCTTCGTGCGCGCGGCCTCGGGCTCTTCGAAGTTGACGAAGACCTGAAGCTGGTCCTGCAGGATGCGCGCAGCGTAGGCCACGGCGTCCTCGGGCGA
>RFGD01000044.1 GCA_003696705.1 Alphaproteobacteria bacterium
CGCGGCCGTCATCGGGGCTCGCATCGGGGAGGGTGTCGCCTGCAGGGTCATGGGCCGGACCTTTCCTGGGCCTCAGTTGAACAGCCAGAGCTCGGACAGATACTTCCAGTTCACGAAGTAGTAGAGCACGAAGGCCGAGAAGAAGATGCCGACCAGGATGATCGTGCCCGGAAGTTTCACCGTGCCTTCGCTGCCGTATTCGGACACCGCCTGGCGGCTGGCGTCATGCAGCGGGAAGACCATCTTCGCGTCCGGCCCGTCGAGCTTCGGCCCGGCAAGGATCGACGCCACCACGGTGACGATGAAGACAAGACCGCCAAGCGCGGCCATGATGGCGAAGATCCCGTTGAGCCCCATCATCAGATAGGCCGCGGCCGGGAACTCGACCGACCGGTGCGCGGCATCGGCCAGCGAGATGTCCCAGTGCCGGCGTGGCACGCCAAGGGTCCCCGCGCCCATCATGAAGAGCGAGATGCCGCCGGCCCCGATGCCGAACAGGTAGGGCTGCCACTTCGCAAGCGTCGGCCAGATGATGTCGCGCCGGAAGATGAGCGGCACCACGAGCCAAGTCATCGCCATGAAGGCAAGCGTCGTGCCGGCGACCACCGTGCCGTGGAAGTGACCGGGCACATAGAGGGTGTTGTGCATGAGCACGTTGAGCTGCTCGGTGCCAAGCACCACCCCCGAGATCCCGCCGATGAAGCCGAACATCACGAGGCTCAGGAACATGCCCGCGAAGGCCGGGTTGCCCCAGGGTGCCTTGGTCAGCCACTCGAAGGCGCCGCGGGTGAAGCCGTTGCGCCGCTGCGCCGCCTCGATCGCACCGGGCACGGTCAGCCCGTGGATCATCGAGCCGAGGACGGCCAGATACATCATGTAGCTGGTGTTGACGATCTTCCAGCTCGAGCTCATCCCCGGCTCGGCCAGAAGATGGTGGGCCGAGGCGAGCTGAAGGAAGAGGATGTACATGAGGAACGCGGTGCGGCTCACCTTCTCGGACAGCGGCTTGGCGCCCAGGACCATCGCCGCGATGGCGTACCAGATGGCGACATGGGCCGAGACGTTGATCTGCTGCGA
>RFGD01000317.1 GCA_003696705.1 Alphaproteobacteria bacterium
GAATTCTCGTAACCGGGGCAGAGCATGGGCGAGCTGAACAGAAATTTCGTTGCCGGGGAGTGGATCCCCGGCGAGGGCGAGATCGAAAACCGCAATCCTTCGGACCTGTCCGACGTGATCGGCCATTATGCCCAGGCGAGTGCGGCCGATCTGGACGCGGCACTGGAGGCGGCCCGGCGGGCCCAGCCGGAATGGGCGGCCTGGCCGCTCGAACGGCGGCAGGCGGTTCTGACGGCGATCGGCAACGAACTGATGGCCCGCGCCGAGGAGCTTGGCACGCTTCTGAGCCGCGAAGAGGGCAAGCCGCTGGCCGAGGGCAAGGGGGAAGTCTATCGCGCCGGGCAGTTCTTCACCTATTACGCCGCCGAATGCCTTCGGCAGCTGGGCGAGAACGCCGACAGCGTACGCCCGGGCGTCGAGATCGACGTGCGCCGCGAACCCGTCGGTGTGGTGGCGGTCATTTCCCCGTGGAACTTTCCCACCGCGACCGCCGCGTGGAAGATCGCGCCGGCACTCTGCTACGGCAACGCGGTGATCTGGAAGCCGGCCAACCTGACCCCTGCCTCGGCCGTGGCGCTCACCGAGATCATTTCGCACCAGGACAAGCCCAAGGGGCTCTTCAACCTCGTGATGGGGGCGGGCTCCACCATCGGCCAGCGCCTTGTCGAAAGCCCGCAGGTCGATGCCATCTCGTTCACGGGCTCTGTCCCCGTGGGCAAGCGGATCGCGGCCTCTGCCATCGGCAACCTGACGCGGTTGCAGATGGAGATGGGCTCGAAGAACGCATTGGCGGTGATGGACGATGCCGATCTGGATCTGGCGGTGAATGTCGCTCTTGCCGGCGCCTTCGGGGGCACCGGGCAGAAATGCACGGCAAGCTCGCGCCTGGTGGTGCATTCGGCCATCCACGACGCCTTCGTCGAGCGGCTCGTGGCCGGCGCCCGCGCCATGCGCGTGGGCCTTGCGCTCGACCCCGACACCGAGATGGGTCCGGTCGTCAGCGAACAGCAGCTTGCCGAGAACCTCAGATATGTCGAGATCGGCCGCGCCGAGGGGGCGGAACTCGCTTGCGGCGGCGAGCGACTGAACATGGCGCACGAGGGCTATTACATGTCCCCCGGTGTGTTCGTGAACACGCTGAACGACATGCGCATCAACCGCGAAGAGATGTTCGCGCCGCTGACCGCCGTCATCAAGGTCGACAGCTATGACGAGGCCCTCGCCGTAGTGAACGACACCAGTTTCGGCCTGACCTCGGGTATCGTCACCCGCGACCTGGCCCGCGCCAGCCACTTTCGCCGCAACGCCCGCACCGGCGTCGTCACCGTCAACCTGCCCACCGCCGGCACCGATTATCACGTGCCCTTCGGCGGGCGCGGTGACAGTTCCTACGGGCCCCGCGAACAGGGACGCACGGCGGCCGAGTTCTACACCGTCGTCAAGACCGCCTACATCAGCCCGGGTGCGCCCGGATGAGGATCGACGGGCTCCAATACGCCAACTGGTCCGAAAAGATCTTTCGCCAGATGCGCGAGGGCGGGGTCGATGCGGTGCATGTCACCATCGCCTATCACGAGGATTTCCGCGAAACGGTCCTGAATTTCGAACGCTGGAACCGCTGGTTCGAGCAATACCCGGACCTGATCCTCAAGGGCCGGTGGGCCAGCGACATCGACCGCGCCCGCGAAACCGGCCGCACGGCGATCTTCTTCGGCTTCCAGAACCCCAGCCCGATCGGCGATGACATCGGGTTGGTCGAGATCCTGCACGAGCTCGGCGCGCGCTTCATGCAGCTCAGCTACAACAACCAGTCGCTTCTGGCGACCGGCTGCTACGAGGCCGAGGATGCCGGGATCACCCGCATGGGCCGGCAGGTGATCGCCGAGATGAACCGGGTCGGCATGGTGGTGGACATGAGCCATTCGGGCGACCGATCCACCATCGAGGCGGCCGAACTTTCCGCCCGTCCCATCGCCATCACCCACGCCAACCCGCGTGAATGGGCGCCCGCACTTCGCAACAAGCGCGACGAGGTGATCCGCGC